>JABDIZ010000346.1 GCA_013003465.1 Rhodothermaceae bacterium | reverse complement strand
TGAGGTGAAGCTGCCGAAGCCGGACGAACTCGAAGACCTCCTTGCTGCGACTATGGCTTGAGTGCTGTGCGTCCTCGCTTTTCCTCTGCTGCCCTGACGACCTCATGCAGCCAGCCCAACGGGCCCCCACGGTATTGCACCGTGCGGGGCCTGTTTTGCTAGGAGTGAGTGCAATGCCCCACTTCGGCCCCAGTTCGCCCTGGACGCGCACCCTGGCACCGTAGACTCGACCCCCTTCGATCTCCACGCGGCCGGTGGCTTCGGGCCTACCGGGCGTGAGTGAGGCAGGCGCTCAGCGGTAGAACAGCACGTCGCGGTGGGAAATCTCGAACGTCCTCATCCCGAACCCTTTGAGACGTTCGGTGAGTCGGTGGGTATCCTCCGCCGTGCGGTCTGGGACGCAGTGGTGGTGGAACTCGACGAGCACCTGATCGAACGGATCTAGATCCGTGCCCGTCACTCCGTCGAGCAAGGCATACTCGGCTCCTTCGAGGTCCAACTTGAGCAGATCCGCCGTGCCACCGACGCACTCGGCTAGGTCGGCCAGGGTCAGGGTTTCGACCTCGTACGTGCGAATTTCGTCGGCGGTCACATTCGCGTGTGAGGTGAGGAGAGAGCCGCTCTCGTTTTCCACGCTTTCGTGGAAGGTGAGCGTCCCGCGCTCAGCGGCGACGGCGACGGGGAGATGGGTGAACCGTCCGTCGGTGCGCGCTTCGAGAGCCTGGAGGTGCGGCGCGTGCTTCCGCGTCGGGTCCACGCCGAACGCCTGCACGCCCCGTGTAGTGATGAGGTGCTCGGACAGTTCGGCCTCGTGACCACACCCGACATCGACCACCACGCTGTCTGGTCCGAGGCGGTCGAAGAAGACGTAGTTGGGGGGGAAGAAAGCAGCCCCTAGACGGCTGGCTCTCTTCCGCCGCTGCTGCTGAACGGCGGCGTCGCGGATGGTGCGGAGCACGTTTTTCATCACAGGAAGGTACGGGGTTCGGGGGAGGGTGCGCGTGAAGCGTCTAGTGTCTGATCGAGCAAGGCAAGCCATCGCCCCCCTACCGTCTCTGGGGCAAAAGTGCTTTCGAAGCGGGCACGAGCCTGCCGAGCGAAGGTTACCCAACGATCAGGGGCGAGTAGGCGCTCGGCAGCGCTCGCCAGAGCCTCCGGATCGGGTTGCTCTACGAGCAGGCCGCCCGACTCGTCGCGGAGTACTTCGGGCAGGCCGCCGTGCCGTACGCCCACAACCGGAGTCGCGGCGTTCATCGCTTCTAGGACGGCGAGCGGGAGCGCCTCGCTCGGGTGGGTAGACGGGAAGAGCATCGCATCGGCGTCGAGGAGCAGGCGGCGGAGGCGAGCGCGGTCGGCGATGGCCCCGTGCACCCGGACGTACGGGGCGAGGCCGAAGCGGGCAACTTCCGCCTCAAACGCTTCGCGGTCCGCATCACTGATCCAGCGGCCCACGAGGTCGAGTTGGGCGGGGAGGCCACGCTCGTGGAGAATCCGGGTGGCGGCTAGGGCGGCTCCGTAGTTCTTCTCCGGCATCATGTTGCCGAGGAAGAGCAGCCGGGGAAGGTCGGTGCGCCCGAGTTCGATTCGGCGCGTGGCGTCTTCTGCGCTTACGAGCACGTCCGATCCAATCGTGTTCGGGATCACGACGCGCTTGTCGGGTGGGACCCACGGGGCACAGCGCTCGGCAAGGCTGGGCGTCAGAAAGACGACCGCTGCGACGCGCTCGACGAGGCGCCGCGCCGTAGGCCGGGTTAGAGGCGACCGGAACATGCGGTCGAAATAGGCCCGGTGGCTCACAGCGATCACGGGGCGGCTCGGTCCAAACGTCGGGAGCGTTGTGAGCACGTCCCGGGCATGCCCGAGCGGGTGCGGCGAGACCGATGCCCATACCACCGGCGCGTCAGGGGCTGCCTCGAGGGCGCGGGACAGGGTGCGACGTAGCCGGATGTAATGGAGCGCGCGGTCTGGGCGGAACCGCGTCTCCGTCGGGACCAGTCCGCCCGTTTCCGCCACGGACGTCGACAGGCACTGGACGGTGTGCTCATGGCCGATGAGATCGGCTGTGCGGGCGGTCGCTAGCGTCTGCCCATCAAGGGGCGGAGGGAATCGCCCGACGACGAAAACGGGGGAGGAGTGACTCACGCGGGGGCAGTATCCACGGAATGAAACGCTTCGGGAGTTCCTGCTGTGCGTCGCAGCGCCCAGAGCAGAGACCGGGCGACAGGAGAGAGGCCGCGCTCGGCCGTCCCCCGCCCGGCCTGGACAGCATTCCAGAGCCCTTTGGAAAAGTGTTCGGGTGCCCACGCCGCCACGATTTCTCTCGACCGCGCGCCCATCGTTTCGCGATCTGTGTGGGGTGAGGCCACGTCTATAAGGCGCTGGGCGAGCGTATCCACGTCTTCCGGGTCGAACGTGTAGCCGTTCGTGCCCTCTTGGACGAGGTCGCTCGTACAGCCCGCCGCTCTGGATACGACGACGGGTAACCCGGCTGCCATGGCTTCGTTGATTACGAGACCCCACTGGTCCATCAAGCAGGGGTGGACGAACGCACCAGCAAGGCCATAGTAGACTGGCAGTTCATCGATCTGGCGGAATCCGCACCACACCACTCCCTCTATCCTTCGGTCGCGGATCAGCGCTTCGAGTCGGGGGCGCTCCGGTCCATCGCCGAGCAGGAGTAGTCGCCACGGTCGCGCAGCTTGCTCTCGGTACTGCTCGTAGGCGAGTAGGAGGCGGTCGATGTTTTTGCGGGGGAGGAGCCGGTTCGAGGCCAGGAAGAAAGGTGTGTCATCGTCGAGGCCGGGGAGGTGGCGGTGCGCACTAGGGTCGCTGCGTGCGCGCTCGGCTCCGTCGTAGAAGAACGCGTTGTCCACGACCGTGCAGGGTTGGAAGATCTTCCCGGGGGGGAAGCCGAGCTTCGCCAGGTAGCGCCGCTGCGGGGTCCCGGCGACGAGCGCAGCATCGTACTGACTGATGATCCGGGCTTTGATCCATTCGCGCCAGGGGACGCGCACGGCGTCTTCCTCCCGAGTCGAGGCCATGAGTACGGCGGTCCGTCCGTGGCGGCGGCACCATGCGAGGCACGCCCGTGCATCGGGGAAACTGTACGAGACGATCGCGACAGCGTCCGGGTCGAGGCGGTCCAGTGCGGCGGTGACGCCAGCCTCCATCTCGTCAGCCGGGATAGTCTCGAAGACGCGGTTCGGGAAAACCTGCTCGCGTAGGAATGGCTCGCTGGCTCGCTCAATCTCCCACGCGTAGGTGGAGTCGTCACCCGCCGTCTCCAGTCCGACGATTTCGACGCCTTGCTTTTGGAACAAGCGATGGGCGGCGCGCAGCCTCGCCAGGTGGTAGGGGCCGAAGCGGGGCCACTGGACACAAACGCGCTGCATACGGGAGGACGAGAAGACGGGAGGTGGGCGAGGCGAGCGCGGAAGATACCACCGCCTCTCGCCCTCCACAGTGTTATGCCCGGCGCTGGAGGACCCACGCCGCGACGGTTGCAACCCCGGGATAGTAGAGCGGGGCGGCGAGGATCCAGGACCGGTCCGTGAGGCGCTCTCGGTAGGCGTAGAACCCCTCGAAGCGATCCACGTCCCCGTTTTCATAGAGTCGCTCGTAGTGTGCCTCGCCTCCCGCACCTTTGAACCGAACACGGCCGACTGGCGCCAGAGTACGGCGAATGGGCAGGAGGAGGTCGTAGGGCACGAATAGCACGAGCGCCACGACGATGGTGGAGAGGAAGATGGCGTAGAGTGTCAGCGCATTCATCAGGTGGAAGAGCGCCACGGTCGGGAGGGTGATAAGCAGGAGCGGGCGACGGAACGGAGCAAGGGCGGAGGGTACGAGGAGAAACGCAATCGCGACGTAACCGATAGGAAAGAGCCAGCGGATCTCATAGAACGCCTGCGGTACGGCGAGATTGAAGTCGAGGACACGGTACGAGAGGGCGCTGAGGGCGGGCATCGCTTCCGGGTGGAGCCATGTCATCCCTGGCTTGAGCACGGCCCGGAGCGTCATGTCGCCGAACTTCCACAGCCCCGCCATCGTGTAGACAAGCAATAAGCCGCCCTGGTACCAGCGCGTGGCCTCAGCCTGGAGCAGGATTTGCTCCCGTCCGGATGGGCGGCCCACTGGCAGAAAGATGGCGTAGACATGGGCGAGCAGGAACAGGTGATTCGTGTGCTCGATCTTGCCGTAGGCGAACTCCGTGGACATCAGCAGCAAGGCACACAGGGCTATCGTCACACGGGCCGGAATCAGGCGAGGGCGCCAGAGGCAGAGCACGACAGCCATTGCCATAGCCACAGCGATTCCGCCCCATACGGTGGTGGACACCGGAGCGGGGAAGGCCAGCGCGCCGAGCCAGGTGAGCGGATCGTAGAGTACCTCGGGCCGCTCGGCAAACGTCTGGCGTTTGATCGCTCGGCCGACGATCCAGACGAGGCTGAGTACGAGGAGTGCCCGGTCGGCGTAGTAGCCCGCCCACGCCGTTCGCAACGCCGCGTTGGCCTGGCCCGTCTCGCTCAGGTGCACCCGCTCGGGATCGCTACCGCGTAACGCGGAGGACAGTCGTGGTATCATAGCGGGAAATGCCCTGAGCGAGGGCTCGGGGATAGATGGTTTCTGCGACGATGCGAAGCTCTCCGGCGTCCGGGGCGATCGCTCTGGCGAAGACCTCGACCCGCTCACGTGCATCGGTCAGGCCGAGGGAATCACGCAGCACTTGCCCCACAAGGGACTCAAGCTGCCACGCGTATTCTTTGCGGGGATACGCCTCCGTAGGACGAATAGGAAGTCGCTTCCAGGCCATGTCCGGTGTATCCCGCGCGTAGAGTCGGTAGACAGTGGCCTCGTCTGCGCCTGTCGGGGCCGAGTATAAGCGCCAAGAAAAAAAAGGGTACAGCTCGAGCGGGCCGCCGAGCTTATAGACCCCGTAGCTGCCGTAGCTAAGGACAATACCGACCAGAACGAGTGCCTTTGTCGCGGTGAGCCGTTGCCGGAGTGTCATGCAGAGCTAGCAGAGAGTGCCCGAAAAGAGGACCCGTAGATACGGACGCCGTTGCCGCGCGTCAAGAGGCGCTGAAGCCTGGGGCGTCACCATCGCGGACGCCGCCGGGCGAGTATCTTGCGTCGCTTTGTATCCCCACTCCCCCGCCGTCTGTGACCGGAACGCCTGTCAAAGCCTTT
>JABDIZ010000154.1 GCA_013003465.1 Rhodothermaceae bacterium | reverse complement strand
CGGTGACCGCTACTGGCTCCGCGCCGACTCTACTGGGCGCCTCGTCACGTGGACTTTCGCGCTCGAGAGCGGCGGCCAGGGCTTCTACCCGTGGACGGACTACACGGAGCTTCCCACGCCCGCCGGGCCGCTGCGCCTCGCGCATCGTAAGGGCACGGCCCACCGCGCCATTCTCACCGAGGCGTTTCCCACCGATACGCTCGGCGCCGATCTGTTCACGGATCTCACCCCTCGCCTCTGATGGCTCATTGGTTTCTAGGCACCCCCCTCCCCGAGGCGCTCTCCACCGAGGGCCCGGCGGTCGTCGCCTACCTGCGCGCGGACGCCTCGACACGGGAGAAGGCCGACCGCGCGTTTGCTTTCATCTATGCCGTAGGGGAGCATTCGCTGACGTACCACTTCCAGGAGCCTCTCGAACAGCTAGGCGTGAGCGTGGTCCTTCGCCGCACGGTGGGTGTGGCACTGGGCGTCGCGCTCAAAGGCTTGCGCGGCCCCATGCGCCGCGTCCTTCAAGGCATGAGCGAGGAGCAAATGCTCGGCGTCGCCGACGAGCTTGAGTTTCGCCTCTACCCCAATCCGCATAGTCCGTAAAGACGCACCACGCATCCGCCGTTCGCGCGCCTACCTTCCGGCGTCTCCTCGCCCTCTCGTCCCCCACCTCTCACCCCTATGGAGCGCACGCACGTCGGCCTGATCTACGGAGGGCTCTCCTCTGAACATGAGGTCTCCATCAACTCGGCGCGCAACGTGTTCGGCGCGCTCGATCCCGACCGCTACCGCGTCACGCCCATCTGCATCGACCGCACCGGGCGCTGGCACATTGAGGACACCGATACGTCTGCGGTGAGCGGCGCCAGCGAGAACCCGAGCCCGGACGCTGACACCTTGTTTTCGCCCGCCGAGGACGGCGCGGAGATTCAGATCGGCCGGGGCGAGGCGACCACGCTAGAGCCCCTCGCCCTCGACGTAGCCTTTCCCATGCTGCACGGGCAAAACGGCGAGGACGGGCGCGTGCAGGGCTTCCTCCAGACCCTCGGCCTGCCGTACGTCGGCCCCGATGTACTCGGCTCGGCCGTGTGCATGGACAAGGAAGTCACCAAGCGCCTGCTCCGCGACTCCGGGCTGCCTATCGTGCCCTTCCGCGTTCTCCGGCGTGGCGAGCGGCCGACGTACGCCGAGGTCACCGAGGCGCTCGGCGCGACGCTCTTCGTCAAGCCCGCCAACTCGGGCTCGTCCGTCGGCACCTCAAAAGTAGAGCAGACGGAGGAGTTCGAACCGGCCCTCGACCACGCCTTCGACTACGACCACAAGGTGCTCATCGAAACAGCGGTGGTGGGTCGTGAGATCGAGTGCGCCGTGCTCGGGAACGAAGACCCCAAGGCGTCGGTGCTCGGCGAGATCGTCTCGACGGCACAGTTCTACACCTACGAAGCCAAGTACCTCGACGCCGACGCCTCCCGCATGGAGGTCCCGGCCGACCTCCCGGAGGCCGTCTCGGATCGCGCCCGCGCCTTGGCCGTCCAGGCCTGCCGAGTCCTCGGCTGCGAGGGGATGGCCCGCGTGGACTTCTTCATCACCCCCGATGACGAGATTTTCATCAACGAGGTCAACACGATTCCCGGCTTCACCGAGCGGAGCATGTACCCCGTGATGTGGGAACAGACCGGGATGCCCTACGGCGAGCTCGTGGACACGCTCATCCGGCTCGCACTCGACCGCCACGCCCGCGACGCGCGCCTCAAGACCACCCGCTCTTGAGTTATTCAACCGACACTCGCACCCTCCAGCCCGGCGACACCTACGTCGCGATCCGCGGCGAGACACACGACGGCCACACGTTCATCCCGCACGCCATCGAGCAGGGCGCCACGGGCGTCGTGACCGAGGTGGATGTGCAGGCGCCGGAGGGCGTCGAGGTGATCTGCGTCGAGAGCACCCTGCACTACCTCATTGAGCAGGCGACGGCGAAGGTGCAGCGGCTTCAGCCTGACATCGTCGCCATCACCGGCTCGGTGGGCAAGACGACGACACGCACGGCGATCCACGCTGTCCTCGCGGAAGCATTCGCCGTCGTCGCCTCCGAGGGCAACAAGAACACACCGCTCGGCCTCTCGCTCCTCGTCCTCAACTACGACTTCGACGCCGACACGAAGCTCATCCTGGAAATGGGCGCGCGGCTCGAGGGCGACCTCCGCGAGTTGTGCAGCTACTTCCCGCCCACGGTCTCGGTCGTGACGAACGTCAAGGGCGTCCATGTCGAGACGTTCGGGAGCATCGACGGCGTGCAGCGCGAGAAGTCGGAGTTGGTTCGGGCGCTCGGCCCCGAGGGCACGGCCTGCCTCAACGGCGACGACCCGCGTACCCGCGCGATGGCCGATCTCCATGAAGGTCGCACGCTCCTCTACGGCACCGGACCGGATTGTGACGTACAGCCCGAGCGCATCACGGCAACCCTGCCCGTGCTCGGCGATCACGCCGTCTACACCGCCCTCGCTGCCATGAGTGCTGGTCTCGCGCTCGGCATGGACGACGAGATGATCAATCGGGGGCTCGCGAACATCCAGCCCGAGAAGGGTCGCCTCAACCGCCTTCGGGGCGTGCATGACAGCGTGTTGATCGACGACACCTACAATGCCTCGCCCGATGCCACGTACGCCGCGCTCCGCGTCCTTCAGCAGCAGGAGGGCACGCGCCGCATCGCGTTCCTCGGCGACATGCTGGAGTTAGGAGAAAGCGAGATCGCGCAACACCACCGCGTCCTAGACGCCGCGAAAGAACACGCCGACCTCATCTTCACTGTAGGCCCCCGAATGAAAGAGGCCGTGATGCGCCTCTCCGATGCGACCCGGGTTACTGCCTATTCCACGTCGGAGGCGCTGGCGGAAGCCCTCCGCAGTGGCCAGGCCTTCTTCACGCCGCAGGCGGGCGATGTGCTGCTCGTCAAGGGCTCGCAGGGCATGCGCATGGAACGCGTCAGCGAAGCGCTGTTGCATCCCGATCTCGACCCGACCGACGTGCTCCCGCGTCAGTCGGAAAGCTGGAAGCAGATCGCCTGACGCCTCACTCGGCGAGTGCAAACGACTGCAACTCACCCAGTTCGCCGTCAAGCCGTCCCGTGCAGGCCGGGTCGGGCAGCGCCTCCGCGAGGACGCGGGCCTCATCCAGCGACGCCTGGTACCGAGCGCGGCGCTCAACCTCGGGCCGCACCGTGAGGCCCGACGAACCGACCGCGAGTGCGGCACCGAGCGAAAACGCCGGAAGATTGGGAGTCGCCTCGCGGTGCGTCCAGCCGCCCGAGCGTACGTCGAAGGCATAGTGTGGCAGGAAGCGGCACCCGAAGTCGGCGAGGAAACGCACGGCCTCGATCACGAAGTCGGCTTCGGCGTCGTCCATGGTGTAGTGGAAGCCGACGCGGCACCAGCCTGGCTTGACGCCGTGGACACCCCGACAGGCCCAGTCGCGCATACGCCTACTCGTCGCATGGTCCACGCCGAGGAGGCGGTGCCCGTACGGCCCCGCACAGGAACACCCCGCCCGGCTCTGGATGCCGAACAGGTCATTGAGCAGCGTGGTGACAAACTTGGGGTGCAGGCGGCTGCCGTGCCCGTCGCGCAGGTTGAACGAGACGATGCCAATGCGTTTCGCAGGGTCGGGCGGCCCGAGAATGTCAATGCGCGGATGAGCGGTCCAGCGCGCAAAGACCCGTTCGAGCAGCGTGTGCTCGCGCGCTTGGATGGCCTCCACCCCGACAGCCCGCTTGATCTCCAGCACCAGCGCAGCGCGGAGCGTCTGGAACAGCCCCGGCGTACCCGCCTTCTCGCGCGCCTCTACGTCTGGGTCGAAGTCGTGCGAGTCGGCGTTGACGTACACGACGGTGCCGCCACCACCGACGCTTGGCGGCAGGTCGCTCGGGTACAACCCGTCGTGGAAGACGAGCAGTCCAGCCGAGCCTGGCCCGCCGAGGAACTTATGCGGCGAGAAGAAGACGGCGTCAAGCGCGCCGTCCGTGTCGCCCTCCGGATTCATGTCAATGGGGACGTACGGCGCGGAAGCGGCGTAGTCGAACAAGGCGCACGCCCCGCGCCGGTGGAGCAATCGGGCGATCTCGTGGACGGGTGACTTCAGGCCCGTCACGTTCGAGCCCGCGCAGAACGAGCCGATCAGGCGGCGGCCCTCATAAGCAGGATCCTGGAGCAACCGATCCAGGTGCGCCAAATCGAGTGCGCCATCGGCGTCCAGTTCTACCTCGACAACCGTGGCGAGCCCTTCGCGCCAAGTGACCTCGTTCGAGTGGTGCTCATACGGCCCGACGAATACAACGGGCTGCTGCTCCCGCATCGTTTCGAGTGCGCTGTCGCCAAGGGTTTCGCGGAGGAAGTGCAGTGTAGCGGGCGGAATGGCGACGCCGAGAATCTCCTGTAGCTTGTGGATGGCACCGGTCGAGCCGGTGCCGCAGGCGATGACCTTCCCGCGCGGCCCCGCGTTCAGCGCGGCCTTTATAGCCGCCTCGGCTTCGTGGAGCAGGTGCGTCGCTGCGTGGCCCGTGAGACTATCCTCGGTGTGGCTGTTCGCATAAAGTGTCGCCACGTCGCGGCAGTAGTCCTCAACGAAAGCAAGGCAACGGCCCGAGGCGGTGTAGTCCGCGTACACGAGCAGGCGTTCGCCGAAGGGCGTCTGCACGGGTGCATCGACGCCGAGCGTCTGGGCGCGGAGCGTGGCGAGATCGAGGGCGGGCAACAGCATCGGTTCGGCTTCAGGTGTCCGAGAAAATACAGGCGGCCCAGCCGATTCTCGCTCCCTCGTCAGAATTCCGCCGCTTCTCCAAGCGCGCGGCGGAGCGCCTGCTCGTTCTCTTCCCCGAACGCCACGAGGAGTGCGCGATGCGGGTGTTGATGCCCAGCAAGGAATGCCCGGATGGTCGCGACGGCGATCTCAGCCGCGTGATCGACTGGATAGCCGTACGCGCCCGTCGAGATGGACGGGAAGGCGAGGCTGTCGAGTTCGTGCGCAGCCGCCACCCAGAGCGCCGAACGGTAGGCCGAGGCCAGCAGCGCCGCCTCTCCCTGGTCCCCACCGTGCCAGACCGGCCCGACGGTATGGATGATGTGCCGTGCCGGGAGCTTGAACCCCGGCGTGATGCGCGCTTCGCCCACCGGGCACCGCACGCCGGGCGCGACTTCGGAAACCGCCTTACACGCACCCAACAAGTCCGGCCCGGCGGCGCGGTGGATCGCGCCGTCCACACCACCGCCCCCGAGCATCCGCTCGTTCGCTGCATTGACGATGGCGTCCACGCCGAGCGTTGTGATGTCGCCACGCCAGACTGCCACGCCCGGGCCGCGTTGCTCGACACGCGCGCGGATCAGGCCCGTGAGCATGCGCATCTCGTCCATGAGCGGATCGTGGTCGCCCCAACCGCCGCCCTGGTGGTAGTGCGCCCGCTGCCGTGCGAAGAGTACAATGCGGAGGTCGCGGAGACCGAGTTCCGCTTCCTGCTCCGCATCGAGTCCCTCCAGCAATCCACGTTCTTTGAGATAGGTCCCGAGCGCAGAGGCGTCCTCGCCGCCGACCTCGGTGTAGCCGTTGAGCGTCTGCGCGAAGCGGATGAACGCGATGTCATCGGCCTCGGCGTCGGGGATGCGCGAGACGGTGAGCGCTTCGGTAGGAATCGTTCTAGGCATCGCTGACGAGTTTGAGTCCGACAATACCTGCGACAATCAGCGCAATGCAGGCCAGTCGTGCCGCCGTCCTCGGCTCATCGAACAGGACCACCCCGAGGAGCGCTGTCCCTACCGCGCCGATGCCCGTCCACACCGCATACGCCGTCCCGACCGGCAGCACCTTCACCGCCATCCCAAGACCATAGACGCTCACCGCCATCGCCGCGAGCACGCCGAGCGTCGGGCCGAGCCGCGAGAAGCCGTCCGTGTACTTGAGCCCGACGGCCCAGACGGTCTCGAACAAACCGGAGCCAATCAACAGGAGCCAGGCGGTGTTGGTAGTCATGGCTTTTCGTCTCAACAGGTCATCCTGAGCGGAAGCCGCTAGGCCGGAGTCGAACGGATCTTAGTGCAGAATGACGGAGGCCCCATGTGAGCCCTGTCAGGCCGGGGCTAGATGGGCTTCGCCGATCCCGCGGATTCGTTCGACTGCGTTCGGCTTCGCCTCACTTCGCTCAGGATGACAAAGTAGAGATCTAAGCCTCTACGGCCTCTGGCTCGGCCTGAACGAGCTGGGCGTGGTTGTAGATGGCCCACGCCCGCCCCACCATTGGTGCACCGACAAACGGGGTGTTCTTGGACTTCGAGTGGATGTGTTTGGCCTCAAAGGTCCACTCCGTCTCGGCGTCGAAGATCGTCAGGTTGGCCTCCGCGCCTTCCGCAAGTTCAGGCACGGGCAGGCGGAGGATTTCGCGCGGGGCAACGGTCAGCTTGAAGATCGCCTCGGCGACGGTGAGGATGCCCGTCTGGATGAGATCGCGGCCCGTCAGGCCCCAGCACATCTCCAGGCCGAGGATGCCGAACGGCGCGGCGATAAACTCGACTTCTTTCTCGAAGGAGGCGTGCGGTGCGTGGTCGGTCGCGATCGCGTCGATGGTGCCGTCGCGCAGGCCCTCCTTGATGGCTTCGGCGTCGGCGGCCGTGCGGAGCGGCGGGTGCATTTTGGTGTGTGTGTCGAATCCGCTCGCGTCCACGGCCTCGTCGGTCAGCGCCCAGTGGTGCGGGCACGCTTCGGTGGTGATGGGGATGCCCTGCGCTTTGGCCTGCCGGACGATCTCGACGGCCTTCGCCGTGGAGATGTGCTGGACGTGGACATGCCCACCCGTGAATTCAGCCAGGAGCGCGTCGCGGGCGATCATGGCCTCCTCGGCGAGCGCCGGGATGCCGGGCACGCCGAGGCGCGTGGCGACGGCTCCCTCGTGCATGTGGCCGTGGTCGTTGAGCGTCAGGTCCTCCTCGTGGCCGAGGATGGGCTTGTCGAGCGTGCGAGCGTATTCGAGGGCGCGGCGCATCAGGCCGCCGTGCTGCACGGGCGAGCCATCGTCGGAGAAGGCGACGGCGCCACCGGCAGCCATGTCGCCCAGTTCGGCCATCTCGTTGCCCTTGCGTCCCTTCGAGACGGTGCCGACGGGGTGCACGTCCACGGGCAAACCCTGGGCACGCTTAACGATGAACTCGACCACGTCGCGCGTGGCGATGGGCGGCTCGGTGTTGGGCATGCAGGCGACGCCGGTGAAGCCACCGAAGGCCGCCGCACGCGCGCCGGTCTCGATGGTTTCCTTGTGCTCCTGCCCCGGCTCGCGGAAGTGGACGTGCATATCGAACCAGCCGGGCGAGATCAGCTTGCCGGAGGCGTCGAACGTCTCGACATTGTCCGCGCTCAGGTCGTCGCCGATCTCGGCGATACGACCGTCACGGATCAGGAGGCCGGCGCGGCGGGTGTCGCCGGAGCGCGGGTCGAGGAGCGTACCGCCGGTGATGAGGAGGTCGGGTGTGGGGGGCATGAGGCTACTAGCAACGAAGGTTTCTGGAAACTAGCGATGGGCATACTGTTCCCATGTTGATCCGGTAGGGATTCTTAGATTCGCAACACTCTCGTATGGCTCTTATCGAGAGGTCGCTCCCCAATATTCTGGCCCCCATCGCCACTCCTTCCTATGTTTCAGCTGAAATTAGACTCCGTACGAAGTTGGCAGAGTGGCGGCGGTTTAAAGCGTCCTTCTGCGTTCAACACCATATGCCCAGAATGCGGTGAGCGAGGTACTTTCTCGGTACAGGCAGAAGGGGAAATAAATAAACAAAAGGAAAACCATCTCAAATGCGTATGGATGAGAGGCGGATGCCCAACTTGCAAGTTCATGGCAAGATTTATCCAATTAGGAGAGCATGACACCTCTGATTTATCTCTATACATTAACCCTTCTCCAAATCTAATTCGTCAACCAATACCAGAACCTGAAGGAGACAACATTTTCACAGGTCGCGTATACAAAGCCTACTTAGAAGCAGTACGAGCCTACAACACAAAACATTGGCCCGCATCGGCCGTCATGTGTGGCAAAGCGTTAGAAGGCTTAACAAAAGCGCTTCTGCCACAGGACAAACAGAATCTGTCTTTTTATCAGAGACTCAAAGAACTGCCGGAGCATCTAAAGCTGAACGACACCATATCGGGCCTTACAGATGGAATAAGGCGAGGCCGAAATATAGCAGCGCATTTTGATGAGTTCAAAGAAATAGATGAGCCTACTGCAGCAATGCTCATCGAACTTTTAGAATCAGTCATCGAGTACTTGTTTTTGCTGCCTAGTAGAATTGAGAAGCTTGATGCTCAACTCGAAGAAACGGGGCAGGATCTGGATCACTAGTCGCACGGCCTTCTCACCGTATTCACTGCCCCCTCCATGATGAAGGTTGCTGAGACACTCTGCCTTAAGGAGTACGGCCTGAGAGGCATCCTCACACTGCTGGGTGGGCACAACGAAAATTTCCTCCTCGAAACGCCTGCGGGCACGCGCTACGTCCTCAAAGTGGCAGGGGCAGACGAGCCGAGCGCGCTGTTCGACCTGGAGTACGCGATGGCGGAAGCACTCCACGCCGCCGACCTCGGCCTCGCCGTGCCGCGTCTCATCCCCACGCACGAGGGCCAGTTCGAAGCCTGCTATGAAACCCCAGCGGGCACGACGCTTCGCGGGCGCCTCCTGACCTTCGTGGACGGGAGGCCGTGGAACGAAGCCGGGCTGCCCACGCCTGATCGCCTGCGCCATCTCGGGCGGATGCTGGCACAGGTCCACCGCGTCTTTGCCACCGTGGAGCATCCCGCCGCACGCCGCACGCACCGCTGGGATCTGGCGCAGGCCACGCAGGTACGTCCGCTCATCCCGCTCGTGCCGGACGAAGAACAACGCCGCCTCGTGGACCGCGCGATGCACGTCTACGCCGCATGCGCCGCCCCTCGGCTCGCCGCCCTCCCCCACGGCCTCCTCCACGGCGACGTCAACGACGAGAACGTCCTCGTGGACGGCGACCGCATCACGGGCCTGATCGACTTCGGCGATGCGCTCCACGGCCCGCTCGTCTGCGACCTTGCCATCGGATTTGCCTACGCGCTCCTCGATCAGTCCGACCCACTCGCGGCGGGTGCCGAGGTCGTCGCGGGCTACCACGCCGAGCGGGCGCTGACCGAGGACGAGCTCGCTGTCCTCGTCCCGCTTGTCCTGGGCCGTCTGAGCACGACCGTCCTGATCGCCGCCGAGCGCCGCACGCATACGCCCGAACATCCGACGTGGTACATCACGGAGGACGCCGCGTGGGATTTGCTGAGTCACCTCGTCCCGCTCGACCCCGCCGAAGCTGGCGCCCGCCTCGCCGAACCCACCGGCCTTGATCCGTTCCCCGAGCGCGAGGAAGACGTGGACGCGCTCCTCGATCAGCGGGCGCGGTTCGTCAACCCGGCGCTCTCGCTCGCCTACCGCGAGCCCATTCGCATGGTGCGCGGCCAGGGACAATACCTCTTCGATCAGCGCGGACGGCCCTTCCTCGATTTGGTGAACAACGTCTGCCACGTCGGGCATTGTCATCCGCGCGTGGTAGAAGCCGGGCAGCGGCAGATGGCGCGGCTCAACACCAACACGCGCTACCTCTACGATGGCCTCACCGACTACGCCGAGCGCCTCGTCGCCACGCTCCCCGATCCGCTAGAGGTCTGCTTCTTCGTCAACTCGGGCAGCGAGGCCAATGAACTGGCGCTCCGGCTAGCACGCACCTACACGGGGCGAAACGATATGCTCGTCGTGGACGGTGCGTACCACGGCCACACGTCGAGCCTCATCGCGCTCAGCCCGTACAAGTTCATGGGTGCAGGCGGCACGGGGCACCCCGAACCGTGGGTCCACATCGTCCCGGTCGCCGATGGCTACCGAGGGCCGCACAAAGGCCAGGGCCGCGATGCAGGTACCGCGTACGGCGATGAAGTCGGGCGTGTGATTGAGGAAGCCGGTGCCCCGGTTGCCGGGTTCATCTCCGAGTCTTTGCTCGGGTGCGGCGGGCAGGTGATCCCGCCCGAGGGCTACTTCGAGACCGCCTACCAGCACGTCCGCGCCGCCGGGGGTGTCTGCATCGCGGATGAGGTGCAGGTCGGCTTCGGGCGCGTGGGGACGCACTTCTGGGCTTTCGAGATGCAGGGCGTCGTGCCCGACATCGTGGTGATGGGCAAGCCCATCGGCAACGGGCACCCGATGGCTGCCGTCGTCACCACGCGCGCCATCGCCGACGCGTTCGCCAACGGCATGGAGTTCTTCGCGACCTTCGGCGGCAACCCCGTCTCGTGCGCCATCGGCCTCGCCGTCCTCGACGTGATCCGCGACGAAGGCTTGCAGGTGCACGCGCTCACTGTCGGGACACGGCTGCGCGACGGACTGCGCGGCCTCATGACCCGACACGAACTCATCGGCGATGTACGCGGCGCGGGGCTGTTTATCGGCGTGGAACTCGTGCGCGACCGCGCCACGCTGGAACCTGCGGCCGAAGAAGCCACCGATCTAGTGAACCGCCTCAAAGCACGCGGACTCCTCCTCAGCACGGATGGGCCGCTTCACAACGTCATCAAGATCAAGCCGCCGATGGTCCTCACGGCCGACGACGCGGACCTAGCAGTGCGCCTCTTCGACGAGGAATTGGTCGCCTTCTGACTATCAGTGATCCTATCGGCGGATGGTTTGCCCCTGGAGAGTCGTGCAGGTAGGTTGAGTGCCCCACCCCCCGCCGCCCCATGGACAAAGCCACATGGACTGCGATTCAGGAAGCGTTTGATGCCGCCACCGACCTCGACGGGACGGCACGGCTGGCCTTTCTGGCCGAGCTGCGCGCGCGCGACCCCGACCTCAGTGCGCACGTCGAGGCGCTCCTCCGCTCAGACGCCGCCCCCCACTCTCTCTTCGACGGAAACACGGGAGAGCGTGCGGCCCTGCTCTCCCCGCTCCTCGTCCAGCAGAACGACGCTCGTCGGGCCGACGAAACCAGCCAGGTTCAGGCACGCATCGCATCGGAGCTGACGGATCGCTACACCGTGTTGGGCGAACTCGGCCGGGGCGGGATGGCCGTCGTCTTCTCCGGCATCGAGCAGAAGCACGACCGGCGCGTGGCGATCAAGGTGATGCGCCCCTCCGTGGCCGACCGCGTAGACCGGCGGCGCTTCGGCGTGGAGATCCGGCTCACTGCGCAACTGGCCCACCCTCACATCGTCCCACTCTACGACTCCGGCGAGGCGGACGGTCTTCCGTACTACGTCACCGCCGAGGTCCCTGGCGCGTCACTCGCCGCGCACCTCGCCGCGCACGGACCGCTCCCGGTTGAGGCTGCGCAGACGATCACGCGCGGCATCGCGGCGGCGCTCGGGTATGCCCACCAGCGCAAGATCCTCCACCGCGACGTCAAACCCTCGAACATCCTGCTCCACGATCAGATCGCGCTGCTGACCGACTTTGGCATTGCAAAGGCCCTCACCGTCGAGGACGCCACGCTTACTCAGGCCGGTCACGTCCTCGGGACGCCCCGCTACATGAGCCCTGAGCAGCTCCGCAACGCCGACGTAGACGAACGCGCGGACCTGTTCGCCCTCGGTCTGGTGGTCTATGAGATGCTGACGGGTATTGCCGCGGTGTCGGGCACGACCCCGTTCGAGATCATTGCGAGTCATCTGGAGGAGGCCATCCCACCGCCCCGCGCACACCGGCCCGAGCTTCCAGACACCCTGGACACCTTCTTCGCACGCGCCCTAGACGCGGACCCACAGCATCGCTTCGCCTCGGCGTATCAGTTCACCGAGGCCTTGGATGCTGCTCTCGCGGGAGCACCGACGAAAATCGCCACTTCCCGCTTATCCTCAGTAGCCGTGCTCCCGTTCGACAACCATGCTCCTGGCGGTACGGATGAGTACCTGAGCGATGGCATCAGCGAGCAGCTCATTCATCACCTCGCGTCGGTGGACAGCCTGCGCGTGGTCGCCCGCGCATCGAGCTTTGCCTTCAAGGACCAGCCCGTCGGGGTGCGCGAGATCGGACAGCGGCTCGGCGTGCACCGCATCGTCACGGGGAGCGTGCGCCGCGCGGGAGATCGCCTGCGGATCACCGCCGAACTGGTCGAGACCGAGACCGAGTCGAGCGTGTGGTCGGCGCAGGTCGAGCGCGAGATGAGCGACGTGTTCGCAATGCAAGACGAGGTCGCGAGCGCCGTCGTCGCAGCCCTCCGCGAGCACCTCGGCCTTGCGGTCGTGCCGTCCTCTCCGTCCACACACGTGGTCCCAGATGCCCGTGCCTACGACGCCTATCTCCGAGCACGCCACGCCATCTTTTCCTTTACCGACGAGAGCCTGCACCGCGCCCTTGACCACCTCGACCGGGGCCTCGCGATCCTCCCCAATAACCCGACGCTCCTCGCTGCAAAGGGCTACGTGCACTGGCAGTTCGTCAATGCAGGCATCGAACCCGACCCCGCGCACCTCGGCGAGGCGGCTGCCCTCGCCGAGCGCATCACGACACTCGACCCGACGAGCCATCACGCGAACCGCCTGCGGGGACTCGTCGCCATCCACCAGGGGAGTCCCGGGGAGGCCATTGGCTATCTCGAACAGGCCCTCGCCGTCCACCCGACCGATACCGACGCGGCGTTCTGGCTGACGCTGCTGCTCGGCTTTCGCGGCCAACCGCACCGCGTGGAACCGTACGTGGCAATGATGCTCACGACGGACCCGCTCAATCCACTCCACCAGATGCTCCCGGGGTTCCTGGCGCTCATGCGCGGGCAACCCGCAGCAGCACCGGGGGCGTTCCGCACCGCGCTCGCGATGGAACCCGGCAACCCCGTGCTCCGTCTCGGCTGCGGCCAGGCCGAGGCCATGGCTGGTGAAACCGACACGGCTCTCGCTACGCTCCGGCCGCTCGACACCTTCCCGCCTGGGATGCTCTTCGCCGGGTTGGGCCGTCTCCTCCGGCGGGGCCTGGGCGAGGGCGTCCCGGCACTCACCGAAGAAGAGGCCGAGGCGGCTGCGAGCGACCTGCAATGGTGCTGGACAGCCGCTCAGGGCTATGCCCTTGCGGGTGACCTCAATGAGGCAAACCAGTGGCTCCAGCGCGCCGTGGACCTTGGCTTCGTCAACTACCCGCTTGCAGCACTCTACGACCCACTCCTCCGCCCCCTCCGAGGCACTGACGCTTTTGAAGCGCTCCTTGCAGCGCTGGAACCAGCGTGGGTAGCCCAGCTCCCTCAGCCTGACTTCAGCGGCACGACCAACACGCCCTTGACGTAGGAGCACAGCACGTCGCAGTCCCAGCCGCCGAACCAGAATGTGGTCGGCCACGGTGCGTCGGTATCCACCGGTCCTAGTATGCCCTCGGCGTCTTCGACCGTGGCCTCACCAGTGAGGGGGAAGTTGCGCGTCTGAATACCCCCGAGTGCGAGCGTCCGCCGGTCGGTGCCTTCTCCCTGCTCTTCACGCTCCGGGTTCGGGCTGAGGTCCAGTTCGCGGAGCCGCAGCCCCAGCGCCGCCCGCTCCACCTCATCAGTGGCTTCCTGCAGGCGAGCCTTCACCTGCTCGCGGCGACGCGTGCGGTAGGCGATAGGGTCAGTGATTCCCGTGGCGGCAGCCACTTCGGCGTACGCGATTCTCATCGGGCCGCCGTACCGCACAATCACCTCGTGCGGGATGCGGTGGATGGGCACGCCCTCGTACTTCGGACCAAACGAGGCTTTGCGGGCGAGCGCGACGCCGTCGCGTTCGAGGCGAATGTGGTAGGGCCAGATGGCTTCGTCGCCGGGGTCGGTAAGGATGTAGTCGCGCGCCTCGAAACGCGGGCCACGCGGATCGCGAGGATGCGCCGGGGGCTTACCGTCCTCGTTGAGGAGCACGGCCTTGGCACCGAGGAGCGGATGCTCGTCCAGCGTGCTCCCGCCTTCCTGTACGCCGGTCACACGGACGCCGACCTCCGGCCCGAAGAGGCGCGGGCAGACCGGGTTCTGGAACCGGATGGCGCGGTCGAGATCGGGCTCGCCCGCGAGCGCAAAGGAGTAGCCGCTGACGCCGCGCGGCTCGTCCGTCGGGTCAGGGTTGGTGGCGAGGCGGATCTGGCACCAGCCTTCGTAGTGGAGTGCGAGCGCGGACATCGTTCAGCTAAGACGGAGGGGACGGTGCGGCAGCACCATGAAGTCGGCGAAGTTGACGGCAATGCGTTCCAGGTTCTCGGCGATGAAGGCCATGCGCTCGGGTACTTCGGGATCGGTGATGAGTTGGTGCGCAGCGTCGGCCATCTCCCACAGGCGCTCATGGATGACCGTCCAAGCCGCTTCTTTCTGCGGGAGGAACTGGACACTCCGGTAATACTCGAACGGCGGCCCCGCCCGCTCCGGTCCACCCTCAGCGAAGGCAGGCATCTGGGTGAGCACTTCCGCTAACGGCCGGAGGGCCATCACCATGAGCGGAAAAAAGGCTGTCCGTTGGAGCCCGTACATCTCGGCGTCGGTCTCGTTGGTGCGTGTGTAGAAGCGCCCGAGGGCGAACAGCAGCGACTCGTAGGCTGTATCGAACAACTCCGCTACGGCGCGTGACGACGGATGCGTCAACCGCGTGGCCTCCTCAGCCTGGCGGTGTCCTTCCCGCGTGACCGGGTTCTTGACCACGGCGCGGGACGGCGCGAAGGCGGGGTCGGCAGACAGCATCTGCTGGTGCTGCGCCTTGATCGCCTTCAGCTTTTCGTAGTGCGACTCGGGGGGCGTGAGTCGGTCCGTCGGTTCGGGTGCGCCTTCGCCCTCCTCGATGATCTGCTCGACGGCCCGGAGCGCACTGGCCCGGTCGGTGACACGGAAGAGCTTGACGCCGTAGTTGCGGGTGTCACAGCCCCGTAAGTCATCTCTCTTCGTGGACGGCAGTTAGATCACCCTAGACAATTGTGTCTTTACGCGATAGATACACAAGCCTTCGGAGTCCCATGCCGAATCCTCGCGAAGTCTCCTATGACACCGTCGCCGACGTAGCCCTCCATTACGCCCGCCCGCCCGTTGCCCCCTACGGCTCGCGCGGGAGGCAATTCACCTTCTTCTCGACCCGCACGCTCCGGGACACCTTCGCGGCGGCGCTCGATGAACTTGCCGACGTGTGCCCCCACGGCCGCCCCGAGGTGCTCACGAGCGCGGGCACGTTCGTGAGCAAGCCTGGCCAGCACGGCAAAGGCCAGGCCATCGATGTAGACGCCATCTTCTGGTCCGACCGCACCTTCGTCACCGACTTCTACCTCACCGACACGCGCTTCTACCTCGCTGTAGAATCCGTCTTCCGGCGCCATTTCGGTCTCGTCCTCAACTACCTCTACAACAATGCCCACCACGACCACCTCCACATGGATCTCGGGGTACCGGTCGGCTTCTCGACGGGCTCGCGGTCGCGCGTGCTGTACGTGCAGGCTAGCCTCACGCACGTCCACGACCGTCCCGTGTTGATCGACGGCATCTGGGGCAACCAGACGGCGGGGGCCATTGACGACGTACTCTCCGATCTGGGGCTCACCGGCTCCATCACGAACAAAAACACCTGGCTTGCCTACCTCGACCGCACGGCCCGTCTCGGCTTCGGCCAGGCCGAGACCGAAGCAGACCCCACGCCTGCCGACCTCCTCGATCAGCTCTTTCAAGTGATCGACGGGCTCGACCTCGCCACCGAACACGACCACAAGATCCAAGGCGCCCTCGACCTCTTCGTCGCGCATCCCGACACGATGACGTGGCTGGACACCTTCCGCGAGGGGAGCTAAGTAGGAGGCAAGACAGCCGCCTCTAGCACCGACGAATCCAAACACACGAGCCCGGTACGCGAGGACGCACCGGGCTCGTCGTTCATTTCAAGGAGGCGATCAGTTGGTGCCGCCCATGGCCGTCTCCTCCATCGCGCGCGGCTGGGCGAGGTGCTCCCCGAAGAACTCCGTCAGCATCGTGAACAGATGCATCCGCGTGTTGCCGCCGTAGATGCCGTGGTTGCGGCCGGGGTAGATCATCAACTCGAACTGCTTATTCGCCTCAATGAGCGCGTCTGCCATCACGATGGTGTTCTGGACGTGCACGTTGTCGTCGCCGTCGCCGTGGACGATGAGTAGTTCCTGGTGATCCGCCAGGTTCTCGGCGTAGGTGACGGGCGAGCCCTGGTCGTAGCCCGCGGCGTTCTTCTGCGGCGTCGAGAGATAGCGCTCGGTGTAGATGGTGTCGTAGTAGCGCCAGTTCGTCACGGGGGCCACAGCCACGCCGGTGTGGAAGGTCTCCGGCCCGTCGCCGTAGGTCATGGCGAGGAGCGTCAGGTAGCCGCCGTAGCTCCAGCCCCAGATGCCCATGCGGTCGGCGTCCACGAAGTCCATCGTGCCGAGGTGCTGGGCGGCCGCGATCTGGTCCTCGGCCTCTATCGGCCCCAGGTTGAGCTGTGTCGCCGTGCGGAAATCGCGCCCGCGCCCGCCGGTGCCCCGGTTGTCCACGCCCGCCACGAGGATGCCGTACTCTTCAGCCAGGAAGTGGTGCCAGAGCCGCTCGGTGCCGCCCCAGCTGTTGCGCACTTCCTGCGAGCCCGGCCCGCCGTAGGTGTGGATCAGCAGCGGGTACGCGCGGTTCGGGTCGAAGTCGCTCGGCTTGATGAGGTAGGCGTTGAGCGGCGTGCCGTCGGCGGCGGGCACTTCCATGAACTCGACGGGCGGCAGGTCGTAGGCCGCGAGCCGGTCGATCAGTTCCTGGTTGTCTTCGAGCACCGCCATGGGGTCGCCAGAAATGCGGTGCAGCGTAGTGACCGTTGGCGTCGTGCTGTTCGAGTAGCGGTCGATGAAATATTCGAAATCGCCGGAGAGGTTGACGCTGTGCCAACCCGAGGCAACCGTGATCTTCTGCGGGGCTCGCGCGGCGTTCCGGGCGTCCGTTCCAGGCAGCCCAATCCGGTAGAGGTGGCGCTCCATCGAACCCGCTGCCGTTGACGAGAAGTAGACCATCCCCGTCGCCTCATCGACGCCGTGGAAGTCCGTCACATCCCAGTGGCCGCCCGTGATGCGATCCACGAAGGTGCCATCGTTCCGGTAAAGGTAGAGGTGCGAGAAGCCGTCGCGGTCGGAGCGCCAGACGAAGTGCTCGCCGTCGGCGAGGTAGGTGATCGTCCCCGTCGAGAGGTCGGAGAAGCCGGTTTCCACTTCGAGGTACGCGTCGCTGGACTCCTCCAGGATGGTCGTGACGCTCATGGTTTCCGGGTCGCCGTAGAGCACGTCCCCGTCGTTCTGGTCGCGGTTGAGGCGGAGCATCCACACGCGGCTGTCGTCGCCCTCGGGCGTCCAGCCCATCGAGGCGATGTACTCGGTCTCGTCGCCGCCTTCCATCCACGTGTCGGTGTCGAAGAACTCCGTCTCGCCCGTCGCCACGTCAATCACGCCGATGCGCACCTCCGAGTTGGTCTCACCCGCCTTCGGGTAGCGGAACTTCTGATATTCCGGGTAGAGCGTCGTGAAATCCGTCATCTGAAAGTCGCGTGTATCCGACTCGTCGAGTTGGAAGAAGGCGAGGCGCGTGCCGTCGGGGCTCCAGCGGAAGCCGTCGCGGAGGCCGAATTCTTCCTCGTAGACCCAGTCGAAGGTGCCGTTGATGATGGCACCGTCGGAGCCGTCGCTCGTGAGCTGGCGCTCATCGCCGGAGGCAAGGTCTTTGACGAACAGATTGCGGTCGCGCACGAAGGCGACCTGCGTGGCCTGCGGGTTGAACTTGGCAAACATCTGAAAGCCCGCCGCGCGGTCGGAGACGGGCGTGATGGTGCCCGCGCCGATGTCGTAGACGTAATAGTAGCCCTTGGTGTTGAGGCGCCAGACGCGCTCGGAGTCGGTGTAGAGCAGCACTTTCGAGCCGTCGGCCGAATAGGCATAGCTCTCGATGCCGATGAGGCTCTCCTCGTCGGCGTCGGGCTTCTCCAGTTGCAAGCCGTCGATGAGCGTCTCGCGCGCATCGGTGGTCAGGTCCCAGCGGACGAGGCTGGTGGCTCCACTTTCGCGGTCGGCCTCGATGAACAGGAGTACCGGGCCTTCCTCGGCCCAGTTGCCGCCCCGGAAGCCCTGGCCGAAGAACTCACCCGAGGCGAAGAGTTTCTCGAGCGTGAGTTCGGCGCGCTCGCCGTCGGCAGGCTGCGTGGACGCGACCGGCACGATCCAGAGGAGCGCGAGGGTGAGGAAGAGGAACGGAGGAAGACGGCGCATGGGAGGGCGGGTGGCGTGGGGAAGAGTGCAAACAACGCGTGGTGCTAAAAAGTACGCACCGAAGCCCCACCGGGTCCGTAGACTTCGGAATCCCCACGCCCGTCGCTGCCATGACCATTCGCCCGCTACGCCCCGCCGATCCCGAGGAGCGCGCCGCCTGGCACCGTCTCCGTCGCGCCCTCTGGCCGGATTGCGAGGACGCCATGCACGCCTATGAGATCGCCCGCCACCTGATGCGCGGCGACGATACCACAGTCCTCATGGCCGAGACCGAGCAGGGCCTCATCGGGTTCGCAGAGCTCTCGATCCGAGCGCGCGTCGAAGGCTCGACGGAAGACCGCGTGGGCTACCTGGAAGGCTGGTACGTGGAGCCTGCCTGGCAAGGGCGCGGCGTAGGGCGGCGGTTGATCGAGGCAGGCGAGCAGTGGACACGCACGCACGGCCTGAACGAGCTAGCCAGCGATGCGGAGCTCTCGAATGAAGGCAGCATTGCAGCGCATCATGCACTCGGCTTTCAGGAGACCTTCCGCATCGTGCAATTCCTTAAGCGGCTAGATTGATCGGCAGCATGAGCGTGAACGTGCTCCCCTGCCCTATCATGCTTTCTGCTGTTAGGTCGCCGCCGTGGGCACGAGCGATGGCGCGGCTGATGGCCAGCCCAAGCCCTGTGCCGCCGCCTTCCGCGCTCCGGGTCCGCGCCGAGGTGCCCTGGTAGTACCGCTCAAACACGGACGGCAGCACCTCCGGCGCGATGCCCTCGCCCGTATCGGTGACATGAACCCGAACGGTCGCGTCGCTCACCTCCGCGTGGAGACGAACCGTTCCGCCCTCAGGCGTATGCCGCCGCGCGTTAGCGAGCAGGTTGTCGAGCACGCGAAGCAGCCGCGCGCCATCGGCGTGGATCACAGGTAGCCCCGCGGGAAGCTCGACCTCGAACGCGATACCCGCTTCGACGAACGCATGGCGATGACTACGCGCCGCGTCCTGAAGCAATTCCGCGAGCGGCACGGGTCCTCGTTGGAGTGGCGCCACCCCTTCGTCCATGGCGGCCTGCTCCAGCTTACTCAGTTCGAAGAGATCGGCCACGAGGCGAGCCATTTGCTGGCTCTGGCGCCGCGCTACGGCGACCGCCTCCGCGGCTTCGGCTTCCCGTCCTTCCGAGGCGAACCGGGCGGCCTCATCGAGGTAGCCGTGGAGCGCGGCGAGTGGCGTGCGCAGATCGTGCCCTACGTTGGCGACGAGTTCGCGGCGCATTCGATCCGTCGTGCGCAGAGCATCGATGCTGGCCTCGACCTGGGCCGCCATGTCGTTGATGGCACTAGACAAGCGGCCGAGTTCGTCACGCCCGGCCTCGGGTAGCCGTCCGGCGTAGTCGCCCGCGCCGAGCGTTTCCACGCGTCGGGTCATCCGGCGCAGCGGCGTAACCAGCCGCCAGGTGAAGAGGGCGCCGAGCAAGAGCGCGAGGAGCGCTGCCAGCCCGGACACGGTCCAAGTGGCCCGGATGAAGGCCTCGCGGGTGCCCCGCATCTCTTCGGCCAGCGTGGCATCGAGCGGACGGAGCAAGAGCCCCCCGGCTGGCAATCCATCGGG
>JABDIZ010000139.1 GCA_013003465.1 Rhodothermaceae bacterium | reverse complement strand
GGCTTTGCCTCTGCGGTTCGAATCCCGCAGGACCCACCCCCGAAATAGGAAACGGCCCGGTTGTACGCGACGTACGACCGGGCCGTTCTTAGTTTTCAGGGCTTAGGCTCGCGCCACTGATCACGATCGCTGGCATTGCTTTTGAACCACCCGGAGCGTCTCGCCCTTTTGCAGCCGCCCGCACTTTACGTGCGTTCCGTGTCGTCCGAGCATGCCGTCTGGCCGTGTTGAAGTGTCTCATTCGTGGAGCCCAGCGCTCGACCCTCCGAGGTCTGCATCCCTGCAGGCGGCGGAGCCTTCTTCCTCCCGCCAGCCTCCCCCGACACCCATGAGCCTCGCGCATCGCTCGGTGTATGCCACGCAGCCGTCCTCGCTTCGCCAGCAGGTGGACGACCTCCTCCACGACGCTCCGCGCGTCGAGACCGAAGGCACGCTCGTCGGCCTCATCGTGCCGGACTCCAACCGGCTCTCCGGCGCCTCCATCGCGGCCCGGGCCTACAAGCTGCTCGAAGGCGCGTCGTTCGACACGGCGATGCTCGTCGCGCCGAGCCACGAGGGGGCGTTCGGGCGGCTCGCCATCTGCACGGCCGACACCTACTACACCCCTCTCGGCGACGTACCGGTCAACGATGCGCTCCGC
The DNA here is from genome assembly GCA_013003465.1 of Rhodothermaceae bacterium. Classification (GTDB taxonomy): domain Bacteria; phylum Bacteroidota; class Rhodothermia; order Rhodothermales; family Rubricoccaceae; genus JABDIZ01. The sequence continues at coordinate 5,903 of JABDIZ010000139.1, read as the reverse complement.
AACGAGCTGTGCGATGAGGACGACGACATCTACCTCGACGACCGTGGCCACTACCATACCGAGGGTGCCAACGTCCAGATTCCCTTCCTCCAGCGCACCCTCGGCGACGACTTTACGGTTGTCCCGATTGCGATGGGCGAGGAGTCGCCGGAGCTGTGCCGCGAACTCGGGGCAGCCATCGGCGAGGTGATGTACGGCAAGCAGGCGATCGTCATCGGCTCCGCCGATCTGCTGCGCGTGAAGGAGGGCGCCCTCACGCGATTTACGGACGCCCTCGAAGCGTTCAACCTGTCCGAGCTGATGTACCTGCTCGGCAGCGAGACGGTGCTCGTCGAGGGCATGGGTGCCGTGCTCGTCACGCTGATCGCGGCCCAGCGGCGTGGCGCCAACCGCGTCGAGATCCTTCGCCTCTCCGAGCCTACGGACGACGAGCCCGGCGCCTTCGCATGCGCGCTCTGGCGCACCTGACCCTTTTCTCCCTTCCGGCCCCTTCCCCATGACGGCTTACGCCTCTGCCTTCAAAGAAGCACGCCCCGGTGTCGCCCTCATCGGGGCCGGAGCGATGGGGCATGCCCTCGCGCTGCGCCTCGCCGACCGGGGCTATCCGGTGCTGGCCGTCATCAGTCGGACCCGTTCGAAGGCGGAAGCGCTCGCGCAGGCCGTCGGTGCGCCCGTCGCGTCGGACCGGCTGATGGATGTGCCGCCGAATGCGCGGCTCGTGCTGGCGTGCGTGGGCGATGGCGCCATTCCCGACGTGGCGGAGGCGCTCACCGGCGTGCGCCATCCGTGGAAGGACACCGTCGTGGCGCACTGCTCTGGAGCGCTCCCGGCGGCGGCGCTGGACCCGCTTGTGCAGGAAGGCGCGGCGGCGCTCTCGTTCCACCCGCTTCAGACCGTGGCGGCGGAGAGCAGCGCGCAGACGCTCGACGGCACCTACGTCGGGCTCGAAGGTGATGCCCAGGCCGTTGCGGCAGGTATCGAACTGGCCGTCGGACTCGGGCTCCGCTACCTCGTGCTCAGCGCCGAGGCCAAGCCGCGCTACCACCTCGCGGCGACGATGACCTCCAACTTCCTCGTCACGCTCATGGCGATGGTGCAGGAGATCTTGGTTTCGCTCGACATCGACCGCGCGGACGGCTTCGCCATGCTCGAACCCCTCCTGCGCGGCACGCTCGACAACCTCGCGCACGCATCGCCGGAGGACGCGCTCACGGGTCCCGTGGTGCGCGGCGACCTCAGCACGCTGCGGCAACACGGCCTCGCGCTTCGGCAGCACCTCCCGCAACTCGTCCCGGCCTACGCCGCGCTGAGTGTCGAGACGGTACGCCTCGCCGTGCGGAGCGGGCGCCTCGACCCCGATCAGGCGGAGGCCGTGCTGGGGCTGATGCAGAAGCTCGTCACGACGCCTCTGCCGCGCAGCAAGTCCGAGCGCCCGTCGCCCGATCCAGGAACCCCGCGTCCGGCTCAACCACTTGGCACCTGAATCCGCCCCCAGCGGCGGTTTCGGGCGGGTGTGAAGCGCTTTGGGAGGCTTTGTGCAGGCCGTGAGGAAAGGCGCCCGGCGCCGGGAACCCGTAAGGAACGCCTGTGTTGGAGGGCGCTGCTGGTTGTAAAACCCACGCGACACGCCCGGAAAGCACCATTTCAATCGATTCCGGCGGTCGCTCTTACATGAGCTTTTCTACTTCCTCTGCCCTCGCCATGACCGCGCGGGCTCCCCGCGGCGAAGCCTCTGGAACCGCGTTCCAATCGATGCTCGTCGCTACCGTTCACGCGGTGCAGCGCGCCGTTGCGCGTCTGCGTGCTGCGCAATCGGCTGCCCTCTCGCTGGGGCAGCAGCAACGCATCGCAGCCGTTGCCGATGATCTCCAGACTACGGCGGCGGACCTCCGCACCCAACTCGACGACCAGGGCCACTGCATCCTCGGTGAGCCGCGCACCCTCCGCGAGAAAATGATCGAGGCGGGGGCGAGGATGCACGGAGCGCTCGCCGCTCGCAAAGAGAAAGAGGCGACTTCGCTCTCGTGGACGCAGGCGCTCGCCGACGCCATCGACACGCTCGGCGAGGAAGCGGATCAACTGGCCGATCTCGCGTCGGCACAGTCTGCGGGCACCCCAGCCGGGGCCGTAGGGCGCGAGACCGTGAGCCGCCTCCGTATGCATCGCGGTGCCCTCCTCGGCGAAGTGGCCCGGTTGCGTCGGGCGGCCTGAGCGCGGAGCCACCAAGGTTTCACCCGCGCAACGGGAGCAGGGCGGTAGCTTGAATCGCATCCAGCCAGCCTCCCCATGTCCCGCGACCTGACCGAACAGGAACAGCTCCGCCACGCGCACCTCGACGCCCTCCGCGAGGCCGGTGTCGAGCCGTACCCGGCTGAGGCGTGGCCCGTCACGCATCATGCTGCGGAGATCCTCGCGGCCTACGACGATGCGCAGCACGACCCGGAGGCCGAGGGGTCGGAGCCACTGCGCGTCCGCGTGGCCGGGCGCATGATGACCAAGCGCGTCATGGGCAAGGCCGCCTTCTTCCACCTCGCCGACGAGTCCGGGCGCATCCAGATCTACGTCCGCCGCGACGACCTGCCCGAGGGCTTCTACAACACCGTCTTCAAGAAGCTGCTCGACCCCGGCGACCTGGTCGGCGTCAAGGGCGAAGTCTTCCGGACGAAGATGGGCGAGGTCAGCATTCGCGCTGAAGGCTTCACGCTGCTCGCCAAGAGCCTCAAGCCGCTGCCCGTCGAGAAGGAAGTCGTAGATGAGGAGACGGGCGAGACGCAGACCTTCAACGAGGTCACCGACCCCGAATTCCGCTACCGCCAGCGCTACGCCGACCTCGCGCTTCACCCCGAGGTGCGCGAGGTCTTCAAGCAGCGCGCCCGCTTGGTCACCACCATCCGCCAGTTTCTCGACGCGAAGGGGTACGTGGAGGTCGAGACGCCTGCGCTCCAGCCGCTCTACGGCGGCGCGGCGGCGCGCCCGTTCACGACGCACCACAACGCGCTCGACATGGGGCTCTTCCTCCGCATCGCGGACGAACTGTACCTCAAGCGCCTCATCGTAGGCGGCTTCGACGGGGTCTACGAGATCGCGAAGGACTTCCGGAATGAGGGCCTCTCGCGCTTCCACAACCCTGAGTTCACGATGCTCGAACTCTACGTGGCCTACCAGGACTATACCTGGATGATGGGCCTCGTGGAGAACCTGCTGGAGACGGTGGCGATGGCGGTGCACGGCACCACCGAGGTGCCGGTCGGCGAGCACACCATTTCGTTTGCGAAGCCCTACCCGCGCGTGCCGCTCCTCGACGCCATCCAAGAGCGGACGGGCCACGACCTCTACCAGAAGCCGCGCGACGAGATTGCGGCGGCGGCGAAGGCACTCGGCTTGGAAGTGGACGACACGATGGGTTCGGGCAAGCTGATTGACGAGATCTTCGGGACGTTCGTCGAGCCACACCTCATCCAGCCCACCTTCATCACCGACTATCCCGTCGAACTGTCGCCCCTCGCCAAGCGACACCGGACCAGGGAAGGCTTGACGGAGCGCTTCGAACTCATCTGCAATGGCAAGGAGATCTGCAACGCCTTCTCCGAACTGAACGACCCGCTCGACCAGCGCGCGCGCTTCGAGGAGCAGGTGCGCCTCGCTCGCCAGGGCGACGACGAGGCCGTCAACACGGTGGACGAGGACTACCTCCGCGCCCTCGAGTACGGCATGCCGCCGACCGCCGGGATGGGCCTGGGCATCGACCGCCTCGCGATGCTTCTGACCAACCAGGACTCCATCCGCGACGTGATTTTGTTTCCGCTGCTGCGCCCGGAGGAAAATGCGGTGGACGCTACTCCAGTTGAAGTCAGGACAGACGCAGGTTCCTAAGGCTTGTGCTCAGCCAGCACAGGATACCATCCCGCCGCGAGGTTTACGAGCTAAAGCGAGCACCATCGGTCCCATAGAATGAGCTGCGGGGTGCGGTTCGTGGCCCTTTCGTTCGAAATCCTCTCAGACTAACGCGCTGCGAAGAGGGCGGTCAGCAGCGCACGGTCGGCCTCGGTGAGGGCGCGCTCACGGCGGGCCATGACGGCCTCGGCTACGCGTAAGGCCTTGTCGAGCCGGTACGGCGTCAGGCCGTCGGCGCCGCCCCAGGAGAAGCCCGCGATGTGGCGCGGCGGGAAGCCGCTGCCGAAGAGGTTGCAGAACACGCCCACCACCGTGCCGGTGTTGAACATGGTGTTGATCGAGCACTTGGAGTGGTCGCCCATGAACAGGCCCACGAACTGCTCGCCGCTCGCGACAAAGTCCTCCGCGACGGCATCGTAGACCGTCACCTCCCCGTAGTCATTCTTGAGATTCGACGTGTTGGTGTCAGCGCCGAGGTTGCACCAGCGGCCGAGGTAGCTGCTGCCGAGGTAGCCGTCGTGCGCCTTCGACGAGAGCGAGTGGACGATGCTCGCATGGACCTCGCCGCCTACCTTCGACCAGTACCCGATGGCACTCGTGTCCACGCGCGCCGCGGCCTTCACCACCGCCTTCGGCCCGATGTACGCGGGGCCGCGCACGATCGCGCCTTCCTCGATCACGGCCTCTGCGCCGATCCAGATCGGGCCGTCCTCGGTGTTGAGGATGACACCGGGATGGATCGCCGCGTCCTCGCCGATGTGCACTTCGCGCGGCTCGGGGACGATCGCGCTGGCGTGCACCGAGCCGTCTTGGATGCCGAAGCCGCCAAGCGCGTCGAGGTCATGTGCGAGTCGGGCCGGGAGGTCGGCGATCAGGTCCCATAGGTTCCTGATGAGCGTGACGCCGTCCACCGCTTCGCCTTTGGGCGCGAGCGTTTCGACGGGCCGGATGAACAGGTCCGGTGGGGGCTCCGGGAGCCAGGCCGCGACGACGGCATTGCCCTGGCGCCAGGCCCGCGCCGGTTGGCCGGGGCTGGCACCTGCGCGGACAGCGTCCAGCACCTCGCCCTCGCGGAGGAGCCAGCGTTGGTTGACGAGCAGCACCCCGCCGCTGTGCGCGGGCAACTCATTGACGAGCACCTCCGGGTGCTCTTGCGCCGTCACGGCGGCGACCTCCGGCCGCGTCCACAGCACGAGGCCGTCGTTCGCGTAGAACGATTCTCGCTGCACATCAATAAGCGTACGGGCACCCACGACGAGGTCGCCAGCCGTGCGGGTCAGGGCCAGCGGGTAGAGGTGCCGGACGTGGCGGTCCTCGAACAGGACGAGGGGCATAGGCATCAGGAAAGGCGGCGGAGCGAAGATAGCCGACAGTGCAGGTATCACACGCATCACACCTCCGTGTGGCAGGTGTAGCTTTCTCCGAACCCGCCGGGGCGCCTGCCGTACAAACCGCGTCCCTTCCCTACGACACAGCCGATCCTTCGCCATGAAGTTCTTCATCGACACCGCGCTCATTGACGAGATCCAGGAAGCCAACGACATGGGCGTCCTCGACGGCGTCACCACGAACCCGTCGCTCATGAAGAAGGCGGGCGTGGAGGACTTCGACGCGCACATCCACGCCATCTGCGAACTGGTGGACGGCGACGTGTCGGCCGAGGTCGTCTCGACGGAGTACGATGACATCATGGCCGAGGCGCGCGACGTAGCGCAGATCCACGACAACGTGGTCGTCAAGGTGCCGCTCATCCTCGACGGCATCAAGGCCATCCGGTCGCTCGCCGACGAGGGCATCCGTACCAACTGCACGCTCTGCTTCTCAGCTACGCAGGCCCTCATCGCGGCCAAAGCCGGGGCGACCTACATCTCGCCCTTCATCGGCCGCATCGACGACATCTCGTGGAACGGGATGGAACTGATCAAGTCCATCGTCGACATCTACGACAACTACGAGCTAGAGACGGAGGTGCTGGCCGCGAGCATCCGCCACCCGATGCACGTCAAGGA
>JABDIZ010000121.1 GCA_013003465.1 Rhodothermaceae bacterium | reverse complement strand
CGTTAGTGCAATGCAAGGCCCACCAGCTGGAGAGCGGCACCGTCGAAGAGGCGACCCTCGATTCCATTGACGCCGAACTCATCGCCGAGATCGAGGAGGTGGCCGAGTGGGCGCTCACGCAGCCTTCCGTTGAGAGCAATCACGCAACCGAGCGTGCGGCGCTATTCGCCTCGGCATCCCTGCCGGACCTTCCTTTAGCCGAAGACGCTGGTCTCGTCCATGAGCAGCGCTTCATCGATGCGCTCTCTGATGGCCTCCGCGACGCGATGGACGCTGACGAACGGACGGTGCTCATGGGCCAGGACATCGCCGAGTACGGCGGTGTCTTCAAGGTCACGCAAGGGTTTCTGGAGCGCTTCGGGCGCGAGCGCGTTCGCAACACGCCCATCATCGAGAGCGGCGTCCTCGGGTGCGCGATGGGGCTGGCGCTGGAAGGCTTCACGCCCATCGTCGAGATGCAGTACGCCGACTTCATCACGTGCGGCTTCAACCAGATCGTCAACAACCTGGCGACGACACACTACCGCTGGGGCGCGCCGCTGAACGTGACTATCCGCGCGCCGTTCGGCGGCAGCATCGGCGCGGGGCCGTTCCATTCGCAGAGCCCGGAGGCGTGGTTCAGCCACGTGCCCGGCCTGAAGGTCGTGGTGCCTGCCACGCCCGCTGATGCCAAGGGGCTGATCCGCGCCGCCATCGCCGATCCCAACCCGGTGCTTTTCTTCGAGCACAAGTACCTCTACCGCGCCGAGAAAGGGCTTGTCCCCGAAGGAGCGTATGCCACGCTGCTAGGAAAGGCGCGCGTGGCCCGCGAAGGCGACGTGCTCACCCTCGTGACGTGGGGCGTCGGCGTCCGGTGGGCGTTGGATGAGGCCGAGCGCCGCATCGAGGACGGCATCGAGGTCGAGGTGATCGACCTGCGGACGCTGGTGCCGTGGGACCGCGCGACGGTCTTGGCTTCGCTGAAAAAGACGAACCGGCTCGTGGTGCTGCACGAGGCCGCCCGCACGGGGGGCTTCGGGGGCGAGATCGCCGCGCAGCTTGTCGAAGAAGCCTTCGAGCACCTCGACGCGCCGCCGATCCGCGTGGCCGCTGAGGACCTGCCCGTGCCATTCTCGAAGACACTGGAGGACGGGATCTACTCCGCGCGGGGCAAGCTCGCCGACGCCCTCGACCGGGTCTTGCGCTACTAGCGCACGGTTACACGACGAATCGACGAGGCTTCTCCCGTGCGAGCGCGGATGACGTAGAGGCCACCCGTGAGGTTGGTTACGTCGAGCGGAATCGTGTGCGACCCGGCTTGCAGCGTACCGTCCTGCACCACGCGCACGCGGCGGCCGAGCAGATCGAACAACTCGACGGTCACGCGTTCGGTGCGGGGCGTGGTCAGGCGCAGCGTCGCGCGGTCGGAAATCGGATTGGGCGTCGGGGCGCCGAGGCTGAAGGTCATCGGTGCAGCCCTGTCTCCGTTGCTCGTCACATTCACGAGCGTGAACGTGAACGTGCCCACGGGCTCAACCGTGACGCCGACGAGGAAGGGGGCGCCGTCAATCAAGGCGATGGCCTCCTGCGGCTGCGTGTCCTGATTCGCGGAGGTGTAGGCCGGGCCGCTGTCGGTGCCCGCGTCGTAGGCATAGAGCGTGACGACCTGCTCGGAGAGCCATCCGCTCCCATCGCGCAAGGCAAGGCCGTCCACGCCGACGAACCAGTCCGGGCTTGGTGCCAGCATGGAGACGAGTGAGACCTGCGGGTGCGTATCCGGGATTTGGAACGTGAGCGACACCTCGCCGGGCGAGAGATTGATACCGCCGCCAGAAAGCACGGCCGCGGCGTGTCCAGCACCGATGAGCCCGTTCACCTCACTCGCCAGCGTGGCGGTCGCGCCGGTCTCGGCCATGCTTTCGATGCCCGGCGAGGCGGTCCCGCCGACGGTCCACAGCGTGGCTGCCCCATCGTGGGTGGCGCCGATCAGGGGCGAGAAGTGTGGCCCAGGCGGAAACTGATCCGGGTGGGTAGACGCGCTCCACGTCGCTTCGAACCGAACCGTGTAGGTAGCGACGCTCGATTGCGCCGCCACAGGAAAGGCGGCGCTCAGGGCGAACAACAGCGTACAAAGGCGCATGGATGTAGCGGGAGGACGGACACCCAGTATCGCTTTCCTGACGAGGGGGTTCCTCACAAAACAGCAGCATCTGCGTCGTCCGGTGGCGGTTAGCCATCCAGGCTCGTCGCCGTTTCGAGAAGCAGCTCGGCCTCGGCTTCCTCGGCGGGCGTCTCAGGTTCCTGGAAGACAGGCAGGTCCCACTCCTGGCTTTCTATCACGTTGAGGACAAGCGCGCTCAGGTTGCCCGAGACGCGGGCGAGCGTCAGTTCCTCAGCGCCGAGGAACACTACGAAGAGGTCGGTGATGGTGTCGTCCTCGGCGCGGTAGAGGACCCAGCCCGCTTCGGTCGTGTCGCGGAAGGTGAGCAGGTGCATCCAGCCGCGGTCGTCCACGTAGTCGCGCAGGCGGGTCGGCATCGTCAGGCGCGAGGCGTCCACGATGCCGTGGACATCGTAGCGGCCGAAGCTCACCTTCCGCACCTCGCGCAGGGCGACCTGGGCGATTTCGCCATCCTCGTCATCGGCGAAGCCCGCGAAGAGCCGCGCGAACCCCATGGAGATGGAACCGAAGGCCATCGCATAGCCGTCGCCGATCTCGGCCTCGGGCATCTGGCGGGCGAGGTCGTTGCGCACGCGCGTCAACTCAAACGAGGTGCAGCCGGAGAACAGGAACAAGAGGGCTGTGAAGAGGAGGGTGCGGGACTTCATGAGCGTCTGGATCAGCAGCAAACACGAACGCCAGAACCGCGAGGGTACGCGGCTCCGGCTGGGAACGAGCGGATGGGGCGTCAGCCTCCAGCCCGTTCGAGGGCATCGATGTTGAACCGGGCGCCGAGGCGGCCGATCTGCTCGGGGTCGATGCGGCCCTCGAACGTGACGAATGTGGCTTCGTCGTCGGTGCTGTTGAGCGCCATCACGACGAGTCCATCGATGATGTCGCCGTCCGGCAAGAGGTAGATGAAGATGTCCTCGTCATCCTCGCGCACGCGAACCAGCGTCTGCCATCCGCTCGACTCGAGCGAGCGGGCCATGTCGCGGACGCGGGTGCTCACGCCGCTTCGGGCCGTCGACAGGGCGTACTGGCGGACGAAGATGCCCCGCATGGCGTCCACCATCGCGGCGAACTCGGGTTCCTCCGCCCGGCTCGCCTCGGCCACGAGCCGAAGAAGGGGGCCTTGCAGGTTGACTTCAACGCGAGCCTCTTCGGAGAACAGGGCGTCGAGGTCGTCGAGCTCGAGGCTGCGCTGAGCGGAAGCGGGAAGCACTCCGATCAGAAAGGCGCACGCAGCGAAGGCGAGGGGGCGAGAAAGCATAGTCATGGGAGTGGGATGCTGTTGGAAAAGGGAGCTACGAGCCCACGCGGATCTGGCGCTGCAACGGGGCGACAATGCCCTGGCCGATCACGTCGTGTTGAATGTGGAGCCCCGCCTCACGGCTGGCGTCGCTGAAGAGCGCCAGGGCCAGTTCGACCTCGGCACGGGCGGCATCGACCTCCTGCGCGGTGAACGCGGTCTCGGAGGAGTTGGGTAGCATCACCATGGTGCCTAGAGCGAGGGCGAAGAGCACCACGGCCAGCGCAGTCACGCCGCGCCAGAGCGGCCGCCGATGGCGGGCGCCGGTCTGTGCCGGGCGGTCACGTTCGAGGGCTGCAATGCGAGCCAGCGCGCCGTCGAACACGTCATCGGGGCAGGGCACGGTGGGTTCGGAACGGAGCGTCGTGCGGATCCGGCTCGCGAGCGCGAGTTCATCGGTGCAGGTGGGGCAGTGCTCGGCGTGTGTTTCAAAGGTGCGGGCCTGATCGGAGGAGAGGAACCCGTCGAGGTACGCATCGAGCTGGTCAGTGCTGGAGCAGAAGGGAGCGGTCATGGGATCAACTCCTCGGCAGGGAGCGCAAGGCGGAGGGCGTCGCGGAGGCGCTGGCGGGCGCGGTGGAGGTAGACCTTGAGCGTGTTGAGCGGCAGGTCGAGCGCATCGGCGATCTCCTGATAGGGGAGGTCATCGATCTCGCGGAGGATGACGATGCTGCGGTAGGGCTCATCGAGTGTGTCGAGGGCGCGGGCGAGGTGCTGGCGGAAGTCGCTGGCTTCGGTGTGCGTGTCGGGCGCGTGAGTGGCACTAGGGGCTTCGTCGGCGGGCATGGCCGAAGTCGGAGTCAGGGTGGCGCGCGTCTGGCGGCGGCGGAGTACATCGAAGCAGGCGTTGCGGGTAACACGCAAGGCCCAGGCCGTTCGCCGTTCAGGTTCGACGGTGTCCCCGTTTCGCCAGAGGCGGACGAGCACCTCCTGCGTCACGTCGGCGGCGTCGTCGCGGCAGCCGGTCAGGCGCAGCGCGAAGCCGTAGACGCGATGGCGGTGAGCAGCGAGAACGTCGGACGAGAGCGGCATGGGCGAGCGTGTTCGCCGAGAGAGACGGTCTTCCCCACCGGAAGGTTACAGCAGGGCTCGCCCGTTTCCGGAGCCACGTGGTTGTCCTTCCTCAGCCGTCCGTGGTCATCGGCCCGGCCGCCGCCTCATCCACGAACCATGCGAGCGAGCCTACCGGGCGCACGCGCGCGGCGGGAAGCAGGCCGTTCTCCGTGGGGTTCAGGATCGCGTGCAAGGCTTCGCGCTTGCCTTCGCCGCTGACCAAGAACAGGACGAGCCGTGAGGCGCTCAGGGCGGGCAGCGTGAGCGTGAGCCGATCTTTGACGGGACTCGACGCCGGTGCTTCGGCGTGGGCGACCCAGCCGCTCGGCGTGTCCACGAGGGGCGAGTCGGGGAAGAGGGAGGCGGTGTGGCCGTCTTCGCCGAGGCCCAGCAGCGTCACATCGAAGAGCGCGTCGGCGTCCTCGAAGAAGGTGCGGAGGACGGTCGCGTAGGCGTCCACAGCCTCCTCGACACCGCGCTCGCAGCGCATCCGATGGATGCGGGAGTCAGGAATCTCCAATGCGCCGAGGAAGGCCTCGTGCGCCATCCGGTAGTTGCTGTCCGGGTGGTCCGGCGGGACGCAGCGCTCGTCGCCCCAGAAGACGTGGACGGCGGACCAGTCGAGGGCGTCCACGTGCGTGGTGGCGAGACGGCGGTAGACCGGCTCGGGCGTCGAGCCACCGGCCAGTACCAGCGAAGCCGTACCCCGGGCGTCGATGGCTTCGGCCAGCGCCTCCGCGATGCGAGCGGCTGCGGCGTCGGCGAGGTTAGCACGGGTGGGGAAAACGTGGAGGTCGGCCATCGTCAGGCTACCGGGGTCGAGTCGGCTGCGACGGGGGTGGACGCGCCGGGCCCCCACGAGCCGGACGCATAGGGATCAAGGGGCAGCTGCGCGTCAAGCAGCGGGCCATAGAGAGCCCACGCGGCCTCGGCTTCGTCCGCGTGGACAAAGAGCGTCTGATCGCCCTCGGCCACATCGCGCAGCAACGTCTCGTAGGCGTCGGGCAGTTTCCCGAAGACCTCATCGTAGGAGAAGCTGAGGTGCTGGGTCGAAACGGTGAATCCGTTGTCGGGCGCCTTGACCTCGAAGCCGAGTTCGAAGCCCTCGTGGGGCTGAAGGCGGATGCGCAGCACATTGGGCGAGAGGGAGCACGGCCCGGCCGAGCGGAAGAGCGTCACGGGCGGGCAGCGGAACTGCACCGTGATCTCGGTCATGCGTTCGGGGAGCCGCTTGCCGGTCCGCAGCGTGAACGGCACCCCCTGCCAGCGCCAGTTGTTGACGCACAACTCCACAGCGGCGTAGGTCTCCGTATCGGAGTCGGGCGGGACACCCTCGTGGGCCGTGTAGCCTTCGTTGCCGTTGTCGCCCGGGCCGTACTGCCCCAGGCGGACGCGTTGCAGGTTGACCGGCGCGGTCGAACGGAGCACCTTGATCTTCTCGTGCCGGATGGCCTCGGCGTCGAAGGTGGCTGGTGGCTCCATCGCCGCGAGGGTGAACAGTTGCGTGAGGTGGTTCTGAACCATGTCGCGGATGGCGCCGCCCTGCTGGTCGTAGTAGCCCGCACGGCCCTCCACGCCCACCGATTCGGCTACGAGGATGTCCACCCGTTCGACGTGCTCGCGATTCCAGAGCGGCTCGAAGAGCGCGTTGCCGAAGCGGAAGACGAGCAGGTTCTGGACCGTCTCCTTGCCCAGGTAGTGGTCGATGCGGAAGACCTGCGTCTCGTCGAAGTAGCGGTGGATGAGTGCGTTCAGCGCCTGGGCCGACTCCAGATCGTGGCCAAAGGGTTTTTCCAGTACGAGGCGGGTCCAGCCCTCGTGCTCCTCGGCCTCTTCGTGCTCGCCCACCGCCGTGATGACGCCGCTGAACGTAGAGGGCGGCGTGGCGAGGTACGCGATGCGATGGCCAGGGTAGCCGTGCTCGTCCTCCAGGGCTGCGGCTCGCTCAAACACGGGTTCGAGTTGGTCGTAGGCGTCTACTTCGGCGAAGAACAGCGTCTCCTCGGCCCAGGCGGTGGCCTTTTTCTTCGCGATGCCAGCGTTCGCTAGGGCCTCAATGGCGTGTTCGCGGAAGGCGTCGTCATCCCAGTCCGACCGACCGATGCCGATGACGCCGAAGCGAGCGTCTTGGTGCTGCGCGAGGTCGTAGAGGGCGGGGAGGAGTTTCTTCTTGGCGAGGTCGCCGGAGGCGCCGAAGAGCAGAAAGAGGAGCGGTTCCATTCGAGGGGGAGGGGCTGAGGAGAGGCCAGAGAACGGTTGAGGTCCGTGCGAGGATTCGCTCGCCCGGTTACTCTTCCGTCACGCATGTTCTCCGGGCTACGCCTGGGCTTCCTCGCCGCCGAGGGGAGGCTGCTGGGTGAACAGCGGGGCGTCCTCGAACGCCTTTGCCTCGTCGATGAACAACTGCAGGTGCGGGAACGGAATCTCGATATCCGCCGCCTTGAGCGCGTTGAACACCTTTTCCTGATACTCGAAGCGGACGGGCACCTCCAGGCGCGGATCCTTGAGGTAGAGCCGCAACTCCATATTGACCGACGAGTCACCGAGGTCTGTCACCACCACCTGCGGCGCGTGATCCGGGTGGATCCGCCGGTCGCCCTCGGTCAGGCCGAGCACGACGCCCCGCGCTTCCTCGGGCGATTCTTTGTAGGCAATGCCAAACCGGATGACGATGCGAAGCGTCGAGAGCTTCGTGTGATTGATGATCTTCTCGGTGATCACCTTGGCGTTGGGCAGAATCGCCACCTCGTTGTTGAGGGTGCGGATGCGTGTAGAGCGCAGGGTGATCTCGTCCACGGTGCCGAACGTATCTTGCAACTCGATGTTGTCGCCCACGCGGAAGGGGCGGTCGAGGAGGATGGTGACCCCTGCGATGAAGTTCTGGATGGTGTCTTGCGCGGCGAAGCCGAGGGCGATACCGGCGATGCCGAGGCCCGCCACGAGCGCCGTCACGTTGATGCCGAGCTGGCCGAGTACGGTGACCGCCGCGAACGCCGCGATGACCAGCCGCAGCGCCTTCATGATGAGCTGCTGCACTCCGAGTTCGATGCGCTTCGTGCGTCGGAACGTGCGGTTGAGCACCCCCGCGAGGATCCGGTAGAGGAGGTAGAAGAGCCCGGCGACAATGACCGCCGGGATCAGGTCCGTCAGGGTGAACTCGATCACCGCATCGGTGAGCAAGGTTAGGGCATCGCTGACCCGCCCTTGCGAGAGCTGGTCCACGGCATCGCCGACCGATTCGCCGAGGGCGCCGATCCCGCTGGAGTCGCTGACGAGTGAGGAGTCGTCGGCGCCCAGCGTGGAGTCGGCCACGGTCGCGAGCGAGTCGACCTGCGCGGCGAGAGAGTCAGCGATCTGCATCATGGGGGGACAGCGGCAAGGAGGAGCGCATCAGGCGCGGGCGTCGGCCGCGCGGAGCGTGTTCTGGAGCAGCATCGCAATCGTCATCGGCCCGACGCCGCCGGGGACGGGCGTGATCCACCCGGCGACCTCACGAACGGCCTCGAAGTCCACGTCGCCCACGAGGCGGTAGCCGCGCTCCCGCGTTGCGTCGTCCACGCGGTTGATGCCCACGTCGATGACAGCCGCGCCGGGCTTGACCATGTCGGCCGTGATGAAGTTCGGGCGTCCGATGGCGGCGATCAGGATGTCGGCGCGGCGGGTGTGCGCAGGGAGGTCGTGCGTGCGGCTGTGGCAGACAGTCACGGTGGCGTCAAGGCCGCGGCGGAGCAGCAGGCTCGCCATCGGCCGCCCGACGATGTTGGAGCGCCCGACGATCACTGCATCGCGCCCGCTCGTTTCGATGCCGCAGCGCTGAAGCATCTCCACGATGCCCGCGGGCGTGCACGGCTCGAAGCCCGACTGCCCGAGCGCGAGGCGCCCAACGCTGACGGGGTGGAAGCCGTCCACGTCTTTAGCCGGGTCGATGGCGAGGATGACCTGCTCCTCGTCCACGTGGTCCGGGAGCGGAAGCTGCACCAGGATGCCGTCCACCTCCGGGTCCTTGTTGAGCTGATCGATCACAGCGAGCAGCTCGTCCTGCGGGAGGTCGGCCGGGTAGAGCAGCGTCTCGGCGTCGATGCCGACTTCTTCACCGGCGCGCTTCTTTCCGCGCACGTACGATTGGGAGGCCGGGTTGTCGCCCACGAGCACGACGCGGAGGGCGGGGCGGCGCTTTCCGTCGGCGAGACGTGCATCGACGGCAGCTTTCACTTCGGCGCGGACGGCAGCGGCGATTTGCTTGCCATCGATGAGTTGGGCGAGGGCGGAGTCGGCGAGGACAGTCACGGGAGGCGAGGGAGGGGGAAGGAAGGCAACGATCCGTGAAAGTTACCGAGAGCAACGTGCCTGGTTGGGGCCAGCGGTAACTTTATCCAGGGACGCCGGTTGACGATGGACCGCCGCTTGCCGTGAGAGACGCGGCCGTCAGCCGTCGTCCGTCAGCGGTCGATCCTCATTCGTTTTTTGCTTCCTCTCCACCCACCCACCCATGCGCCTCCGTGCAGGCATCC
>JABDIZ010000111.1 GCA_013003465.1 Rhodothermaceae bacterium | reverse complement strand
GTATGGGCTTGAGGGCGTCGAGGCGGAGTTCTTTAAGCTGCCTCACCTGGGCCGCAATGGCCCCGGGCAGGAGGCGGTCACGCGGCGCTTCGAGCGCAGCGGATGCACCCGTTGGAGAGACTGGAGCGCATGCCCCCTCGGCTACGCTGCCGACCAGGTTCGGGTGCACACCGAAACGATCAACGCGGGCGGCATTCAAGGCCTCGAACTCCGGTGCCGCGAAGTCATCCCATACAGCCTGCGCTAACGCCTCCGCAGGGGGATGCCGCTGTTCAGCCACCGTGGATGACGCGGTGATGATGACACGGAGGCTAGGTATTGGGCTCTAGCGCCCTCGTCGGCTTGATTGCCGCAAGGGTGCTTTTGTCCTAGGCTCCGTCTATCTTCGGCTTCCCTTTCCCACTCCCTGCCATGCGCTCCCTTCCCCTCGCGCTCTTGCTGGCTCTGCTGGCAGGAACCGCCTCGGCACAAACGCCCGTCATCGAATTCGAACTCAGCGGGTCGCTTGGCGGCACGGCGTACGCCAACCAGGCCTTCCTTTCCTTTATCGCCGACTCGGAGGACGCACTCGACAGCTTTGATGCCTTCGAGCTCGGTTCCATCAACGGGGACTACGTTCTGCTCTACACAGTGCTCGGCCCGAACGCCGGAGCTGATGCAGGCACCTCCCTCGATATCGACTCGCGCCCCGAACCCACCACCGAGGCGAAGGTATTCCTCCTGGGCGTCAACGCGGTAGCTGGCTTCGCGCCCACAGCGGCTGCGCTTGCCATCAAGTGGCCTGAACTCAGCAATATCCCGCCGGGCTGGTCTATCCTGCTCTACGACACCGTCACAGGAACCGAGGTCAACGTGTTCGCCGCTCAGCGGTACACCTTCTCGGTTGCGGCCGATGAGGACGCGTCGCAGCGCTTCGTGCTGACGGTCGGCCCGGCCCAAGCAGCCGTCACCCTGACCGCGCTGCTCGAAGGCGCTTACGACCCAGGGACGGGCCGGATGCGCACCGATCTCTCTGCTGACCTCTCCCTCACCGATCCCTACCTCGGTATCGTTACGGTGCCCACCGACTACTTCACCACCGACGCCACCGGCCAGCGCATCGTGGATTGGGTCCTCGTCGAGATCCGCACCGGTGACCCGATGACGGGTCAGACCATCGTGCAGCAGAGCCCAGCCTTGCTCCGCGATGACGGCGCTATCCTGAGCGCCACCACCGGCGGCACGGTGGGATTCGCGGGCCTGAGTGCCGGGAACTACTACGTCGTCGTGCGTCACCGCAACCACCTTGCTGCGATGAGCCTCGCGGCCCAGAGCCTGACGCCGGGCACGACGATGGCCTACGATTTTACGACGACTCTCAGCCAGGCCTACGGCACGGCTCCCATGGTGCTCGCCAGTGATGGCGCGGCGCTCCTGTGGGCGGGCGACGGGAACGGCGACGGACAGGTGACCGCGCCCGACTTCAACGCCTACAGCGCCGCGACGGCGAGCGGCGCGACGGGCTATGAGCTAGCGGACTACACGCTGGATGGGCAGGTGACGGCACCCGACTTCAACCGGTACTCAGCGAACACCGCGGCGGGGGCCGCCAGCGGTGTCCCGCCCCCATCGGGCGGTTCCTGAGGGCTTACCCTCTCGGCTAGATCACGCGCGGAGGCTCTCGCTGGGCCTCCGCGCGTATCTTTTCCGGCTTCCCATCCGACCCGCCGCCGATGCCTACCGTCGTCGATTTCGAGACCATCGCACAGTTATTTAATCACCTCGTGGACCGCTACGGCGGGACGGGCCACGCGGCGCTCGGCTACAAGGACAAGAAGACGAAGGCCTGGACCGACATCTCCTGGAACGAACTCGCGGAACAGGTGCACGCGTTCGCCGGGTATCTCCATCAGCAAGGCGTCCGCCAGGGCGACCGAGTGGCAATCCTGTCGGAGAACCGGCCGGAGTGGGCCATCACCGACCTCGCCACCCAACTGCTCGGCGCCGTCAACGTTGGCCTCTACACGACGCTGCCCGCCAGCCAGGTCGCCTACATCATCCGTGACAGCGGATCGAAGCTCCTCGTCGTCTCGACGGGCCTCCAGCTCCGCAAGGCCGACGCCATCCATGAGGAGTGCCCCGAACTGGGAGGCGTCGTCTCAATGGCCGAGTTGAGGAAGGACCACATGCACACGACGACGTGGGAGGACGCGATGACCGAGGGCGCGGCCCACTACGGCGTGCATCGGGCTGAAATCGACGCCATGGCCGAGGCCGTCACGCCGGACGACCTCTCGGCGCTGATCTACACCTCGGGCACGACCGGCAACCCGAAAGGCGTCATGATGACGCACCGCAACTTCGTCTCGAACGCCAAGGCGGCCCATCAGATCATCGACCTGTTCGAGGACGACATCCACCTCTCGTTCCTGCCCCTGAGCCACGCCTTCGAGCGGACGGCGGGCTACACAGCCATGCTCGCGGGCGGCGCCCAGATCGTCTACGCCGAGAGCATCGAGGCCGTCGCGAAGAACCTCCCCGAGGTGCAGCCGACGATCATGATCTCGGTCCCGCGCCTGTTCGAGCGCGTCTACAACGTGATCCAGAAGTCTGTGGAGGAGGGCTCAGCGATCAAGAAGGGCATCTTCCACTGGGCCGTCAACACAGGCAAAGCCGCCGCACAGAAGCGCCGCGTCGGCGAGACGCCCGGTCCTATCCTGCGCACCCAACACCAGCTCGCCCATCGCCTCGTCTTCAGCAAGCTCCACGAAAAGCTCGGCGGGCGCGTCCGCTTTGCCGTCTCAGGCGGCGCCGCACTCCCGCGCGCCATCGGTGAGTTTTTCGAGGCGGCAGGCATCACGCTGATCGAGGGCTACGGCCTCAGCGAAACGGCCCCGGTGCTCTCCGTCTCCCCCATCGAAGCCCCTGTCTACGGCACGGTCGGCCACGTGCTACCCGGCGTCACCATCGGCATCCAAGACCTCGAAACGGGCCAGCTCATCGGCCAGCTCACGGGCGCCGACTACCCGACGGATCTCACGACGGGCGCGGGTGAGATCGTGGCGAAGGGGCCCAACATCATGACCGGGTACTGGAACAATCCAGAGGCCACCGCCGAGGTGTTCGACGACGACGGCTGGTTCCGCACCGGCGATGTGGGTCGTTTCGAGAACGGTCACCTCCGCATCACGGATCGCATCAAGCACATGATCGTTTCGAAGGGCGGCAAGAACATCTACCCCGGCCCTATAGAGGAGCAGTTCGTGACCGATCCGCTCGTGGAGCAGGTGATGGTGGTGGGCGAAGGGCGCGAGTTCCTGACGGCCCTGGTCGTCCCTGCGATGGAGACGCTGCGCGCGCGCGCAAGCGAACTCGGCACCGACGGCGCCACAGGCGAGGCACTGCTCGCCCATCCGGCCGTGCAGCAACTCTACACCGACCTCTTCCGCTCGTACGCGAAGACCGCCGCCAGCCACGAGAAGGTGCGCGACTTCCGCCTCGTCGTGGACCCCTTCACCGTCGAGAACGAACTGATGACACCGACGATGAAGCTCAAGCGCAAGACCATCGAACAAGCATATGCACCCCTCGTTGAAGAGATGTATGCCGAGGTGGTCTAAGTCCCGCCGTCGCCATGCTCACCGCGATTGCCGTCCTTCTCTTCCTCCTGGCCCTGAGCCTTCGCTGGGTCTGGCATGACGCTCAGCAGCGCGGGCATGATCCGCGTCTGGCGCTGACGATAGCGCTGCTCTGCTGGCCCGCGGGCCTGAGCCTGTGGCTGATGGTGCGTTCGCCCCATCAACTGGCGCCCCCGGGCATGGGCTCGGCCTGGGGATGAGCCCTCGCTTCATGGCTTCTGCGCTTGGCGGCGGATCGCCCACGTTTTAGATTGCAGGTCCTTTTCGGGGTGTGGCGCAGCCCGGTAGCGCGCGTCGTTCGG
>JABDIZ010000084.1 GCA_013003465.1 Rhodothermaceae bacterium | reverse complement strand
GACTAGACCGGCAGCGCACAGGGCGAGCACCCCGCCCGCGAGGAGCAGGGGGCGCGTCGTAGCACGGCTGAGCGGATGCGTTGTCATGGAATGGATTCAACTCCGGATGGAATGGATTCAGACTCGGGTAGGCCGGGGTCGAAGGGGGCGGGAAGCAAGGAGGCCTGTGGCGCGTACAGCTGGCGAGCTCACAGGCACCCCCCTGCTCCCGTCCGAGAGCTTGCTCTCCAGGTCGGCTGCGATGCGCGCCCACGAAAAGGCATGCTCGAAATAGACCCGCCCTGCGTGTCCAATCGCCGCCCGCCGCGCAGGATCGGCGACGAGGGCTAGGGCGTGCTGCGCGAAGCAGGTGGCATCTCGGTCCGGGGCGAGCAGAAACGCCTTCCCGTCTTGGCAGCGGAGAGCGGGGCCGGTGTGCTTGCCCTGGGTGCTCACCGTGGCGATCCCGTGCTGGAGACCAGCCATAAACGAGCCCCGCCGTTCAGAGACGCCCTTGCGGAAGGGGGCGAGATAGAGATCCATCGCGCGGAAGTGGTGCGAGACGGACGCTGCCGGGAGCGGCCCGGCGTCAAGGATGGGGATCGGTGCGAGCGCCTCGCGCACCGGCACCCCGTGCGGCCCGACGTAGAGCACCCGCACCGCATGACCGCTCTCGGCGACGGTCTCGGCAGCAGTTCGGATAAAGGCCAGCAGGCGTGAAGGGTGCGCGCTTCCGAAGAGTCCAAGGACCACCTCGTGCTCCCCGATCCCGATGCGGCGGCGCATCGTAGCGTCCGGCGGTCCCGGTACCTCGGGAATGTTCGAGCCAACAGGGAGGGCGTGGACCGGCGTCGCCGGGAACCAGCGGGCGAAGTGCTGCGCCCACTGCTCGGTCGAGACGAACACCAGGTCGGCGGCACGAACAAGCGCGGCGAGCTGCGCGCGTTGCCACGTCGTCATCGCCGCATTCTTCCAGCCATCGACCGGCACGAACGGTTCGTGCACCATGACCGCAAGACGGGAGCGTGGGTGGCTGGCGCGGAAGCCCTGCAAGGCCCAGGGCAGGCGGAGGTTCAGCCCCCACCGCCCATAGCTGAAGGGGTTGTACTGTACGATGAGCCAGTCCGGTGGGGCCGCCGCTACGGCCCCGAGGAGTGGACCCGCCCGCATCGCCCCCGGCGTCGCCCCCGAGGTCACACCCGGAATTCCGACCTCAACGACCTCCACCCCGTGGATCGGGGCGGCATCCGCTTGCGCCGTGAGGACGCGGACTACGTGGCGAGTAGCCAACTCGGCCGCGAGAAGTGCCGTGTAGTCACCGATGCCGTTGAGAGCCGGCGGGAGAGCGGGGAAGGCGAGGTCGATACGCATAGGAGAAGCAGGATCTAGCGGTCAGGCGGCGTAGCCCATTCGGGCGAGGTAGGGGCCGAAGTGGCGTCGGCACAGAACATGCTCTCGTGGGCTCATGGCCCCGTCAAATCGACGTACGAGACCCCGGTTGAAGTGGAGGTTGCAGCGATCCGTGGCAGACCGAGCCCCGGGTGCATAGCGATCCACGACCTCGGCGAGGGCCTCCGCCCCCACGTCGAGCCCGAGAAAAGCAGCGAGCCGCGCCAGTTCGCGCTGGGGGTCGGCCACGAGGTCCTCGTAGCGCGTCGTCAGCACGCCGGGGCACTGCCGCCACGCCTCCCAGATGTCGAGAAGGTCGCCGACGTAGCGCACCGCCTCCCCGACTGTCTCCAGACCCGAGGCGGCATTCGCGAGGTTGCCGTCCTCGCGCAGGCGCTGTCCGTGGTCTAGGATCGAGAGGACGACGTCACGGGGATCACGGTAGATGTACGTCGCTTTCATCGCGCCCATCGCCATCAGGGCGCGGACGCTCCGCGAGGGGCGTCCGTGCGTTTTCACCGCGAAGGTGTGGCCGAGGATAAGCGGGAGGAACACGCGAGCCGTGTGGTACGGGCTGCTCGCGTTCACCTGGCAGTTGCCGCCCCGGAGCGCGCGGTGGAGCCGATACCGCTCACGGAGCGCTCGGACATTGGCGTGGCCGGCCCGGACGAGCAGGTCGTTCGTCAAGTTGAAGTACCAGCCGCTGCCGGCCTTCTTCATGCTGGCGGAGACGACGATCATAGCGCCGGGACCCGGGTGGGCCGTAGAGGGATGGGGGAAGCGAGAGCGTAGCCGTAGCGGCGGAGCGCTTCTCCAGCGACACGTTCCGCCGCCGCGATCTCGGCCGGGGTCCGCTGCCTGTACGTCCCGATGGACCGGGGATGAGCCTCCCGGAGCACCCGGAGGAAAGCGCGCGAGGGCGTACGCCCGAGGTGCTCGCACACCCGCTGCCCGTGCACCCCCGGGCCGCGCATGAGGTCCTCGTAGCGGAGGTGCAGGACGCGTCCACTGGCAGCGACGTCAGGTCGGGAGAACGCGCTGTGGCACCGGTACGCCATCGCCTTCCACATCCAGATGGCCCGGACATAGGGCGTGGAGGCGAGGAAGGCCTCGTCGTGCCCCTCCTCGACCCACCACGGGACGTAGCGGTGGTCGTGTCGCCGCCCCAGGCGCATCTCGGAGCCGCGCAGGTGGCTCAACTGCTCGTCGGTGAGGACGTCGTAGGTCCGTACGAGCGAGCCTGCACAGTCGCGGCCGTCGCGGTAGAGGTGGATGACGCGGGCGTCGGGGAGCGCGTCGAGGGCGAACTCCGGTGCCAGGCTCAGGAACGGCTCTTTGAAGACGAAGCGCTCGACACGGCGGCGCCCGCGCAGCGCCCGCGCGAGGTCGCCGAGGCCGGAGGGAGCCGCCGCCCACTTTGCCAGGGCGGTCCGGCGCGCGTGGAATCGGCCCGAGTGGAGATAGGCGTCGATGGAGCGCTCGAATCCAACGGCGAGCGCGTCGTAGACGGCCGGGCTGAGGCCCTGCTGGACGACGTGGGGGACTGCTACGGGGAGTAGCAGCCCCGTCACGCAGTCCGTGTGGGGCAAAGCGTTGAGCGCACGCATCAGGAACGTCGTCCCAGAGCGCGGGCATCCGATCACGAGAGTGATCTGCACGTTCATAGCGTCAGGTCTTCGTCCGGAGGTCTTTGGGTTCGTTCATGGCACCGCGCGGTACGGCCCTGCGTCGGCGAGCGGAAGCCCCGTAGCTGGCGCGGCGACTCGGCACGGCAGCCCATGCGCTCCCCCCACCGTCCGGGGTAGACGCGTCGCTGATCGCGAGGCAGTAGAGCGCGTCGAGCGCCTCGACGAAGGGGGGTAGTGCGAACGTCTCGCGCGCCCGAGCGAGTCCGGCCTGCCCGAGGTGCTCGGCGAGGTCGCGACTGGAGGCCAGGTGGGTGAGCGCGGCCACGAGGCCCGCGACATCGTGCGGGTCGACGAGCAGGGCCGCGTCCGGGTAGGCATACTCCGGGATGCCACCGACGCGGCTGGCGACGACGGCGCGGCCGCACGCGGCTGCTTCGAGGGTGACAAGGCCCGCTGGCTCGTGCCACACCGAGGGGACGACGACGGCACGCGCAGCCTGCATCAACCGCCACGCCTCGGCCGCCTCGACCCACCCGTGGAACGTCACGCGGTCCTCCAGTCCCAGGGAGCAGGCCAACGCCTCTAGGGCCCCGCGCTCCGGCCCATCTCCTGCCACGTCGAGGTGCATAGGGTCGGGAACGGCGGCCTGGGCGTGCAGGAGCCAGCCGAGTCCTTTCTGGCGCACCAAGCGGCCGAGGAACACGAAATGTGGCACACCGTGCCGGGGCGGTGGGCGGTACGGGGGCGACTCGGGTGCGGGCGACGGGAGCACGTGCAGACGCTCCGCGGGGCACCCCGCTCGCACCATCTGCTCCTTGAGAAACCGGCTGACGGTGACGGTGTGCATCTGCGAGGCCAGGGCGCGCTCGCGCCGGATGCTCTCGAAGGCGGCCTTCACGTTCCGGGGTCGGCGGCTCCCGCAGCGGTCTACGGCATGCCCCAGCAGGCACCCCCCCACGCTGTAGGCGCGGTCGCACGGGCGCTGCGAACGAGCGAGGTAGCGTGTGGCGCTCGGGCAGGAGCCCTGGTGGCCGTGCATCGTGCGGAGGGTCGGCAGAGGGTAGGCCGGAAGCGTGCCGACGGCCTTGTGGAGGTGCAGAACGTCGAGTCCGATCCGGCGGGCCTGCTCGAACAGGGCCGCCTCGTCGCGGACGACGAGGTGGCACACACCGACAGGGTGCTCCAGAACATCCATACCGAGCGTGCAGACGGTGTGACCGGCGGCGGTCTGGGCCTGGGCTAGGCGGCGGATGTAGCTGGCGATGCCGCCGCGTGCCCAGATGTGCGGTGCGTAGTGTCCGATCCTCATGGCAGGTACCAATCTGGACTCGTTTCGTAACCGAGCGTGACGAGGAGGTCGCCGTAGCGCTCTTTGAAGGCGCGGATGTGTGCCTCGCTCAGGTGGTTCCGCCAGTCGCCTGGGGTGCCTTTGCGATAATGGCTCTTCACGTTTTCCGTGCCCCGCTTCCGCCCCCCCGTCAGCCGGGCAAAGCTGCGCTGCCGGAGGATCCGCCCCAGCTCGGAGCGCGGGATGCGCGCGAGGCGTCGGCGCGGGACCGGGAAAACAGGGAGGTTGCCCGGCATAAACCGGCGCCCCCGGTGGTTGAGACGGTTCAGCCGCAGGGTGGCCGTGCGAACGGGGTGCACGCCCTCACCTTGCTTCTCCAGCAGGTCGAGCCACGTCAGGATGCGTACGAAGCCAGTGAGCGGGTCCGCCGTCAATCCCTCCATCTTCAGTTCTAAGACGTGGTCCTGCGTGTAGTCCCAGGACTGCATCTCCTCGAATGTAGGGCGGCTGAACGCCAGCTCTCGGAATAGCCCCTCCTCCTTCGAGAGCCTCTGCAGTTCGCGGCGGTGGTGCTCCAACTCGGGCCAGCCCTTCGTGCTGTGGCTGTGGCGGTGCGAGAAGTAGGCCGACACCCAGATGTCCCGTGGATCGCGCACGACGTGGAACCCCCGGTGCGCGGGGAGGTCGGCAACGTGGGCAGCGTCGGCGTTTGTGTAGGCCAGCACGTCGAGGCGCTCCTGAGCGACCAGTCGACCGAGCGAGCCGACCGCCTCGAAGTGTTTCGGAAGGTGAACGATTTTGAACCTGATCCCGAGGTGCAGACAGACCTCTCGCAGGATGCCGTCGATCCACGCCGTAGCGCACTTGTGATGCCCATAGAACACGCGCAGCGGCACCTCGTGGAGACGGTCGGCGCGCAGGAGGTCAGAGGCGGGAGATGCGAGAGAAGGCATGATTAGAAGGCGGCGAGGGATGTGGAATACGGACGGCTCGGAGCAGGAGCAGACCACGACGGTGCGGACTCAGCGGCGAAGGGCCGCAGCGGCGTGCGGGCGAGGTGCTCCATGCGTTCGATGAGCGCGTCCACGTCCCCGGTCGGCACCACGTAGCCGTTGACGCCCTCGCGGACGTACTCCTTCATGCCGGTGTCCTCGGTGACGACGACCGGGACGC
Organism: Rhodothermaceae bacterium; assembly: GCA_013003465.1. GTDB lineage: Bacteria > Bacteroidota > Rhodothermia > Rhodothermales > Rubricoccaceae > JABDIZ01. The sequence goes on along the minus strand of JABDIZ010000084.1, from coordinate 6,096 downwards.
CACACGCGAGAGCTTCCATCGGCGCATAGCCGAACCCGTCTTCGAACGTCGGGTGCACCAGGACGTCGGCCCGGTGGAGGACGGGAAGCGGGTCGCCCGGGGCCACCGAGACGCGGGGGTCGCGCGCCAGCCGGGCGCTCACGGCGCGGCGCATCGCACGCGACGACCACCCGCCCATGAGCGTCAGTTCGGCGCGGCGGACGGAAAGCCGGGCGAAGGCGTCGAGCAGAAGGGTTACGCCTTTCGTCGCCTCCAGCCGACCGATATAAACGACGCGGAAGGTGCCGTCCTCGGGGCGCTCCTCCGGCGGCACGAACCGGCCATCCACGCGGAGCGTCATGCGCCGCAGCTTGCGCTCTGGAACGCCAGCGTCAAGGAACGACCGGCGCGTGTACTCAGAATGGACGTGGACCAGGTCGGCTCGCTCGATCTCCCGAAGGGTCTTGCGGCGCTGCGCCGCGTTTAGCCACGAGTCGTGAATGCCGGTCTGCTGGGCAGCCTGGCGGTGCTGCCTCCACAGGGCGTCTACGTGGCTGTTGACCGCGATCAGTTCAAGGCGCTCGGCTCCGCATGCGGCTGCCTGCCGGAAGCTGTACAAGGTCTTCCCGACGAAGCCGACGAAGCTCTCGGCCGGGCCGTGGCCTTCTGCCTTCAGGCACCGCGCCACGGCCCGGTCGAAGTACTCGCCCTTGCCCCAACTCGTCCAACTCGGATGGAACCGCAGCGGCGTAAACCGGCGGAGCGCGACGAAAGGAGCCAGCGAGACCGTGCGGCCCGGCTCGTCCCCTGCCCTGGGTCGCGGCGTGAGGTAGTAGGCAAGGGTACCGGCCGCGCGTGCGTCTTCGACCACCTGGGCGAAGTGCTGGCCCACACCGCCCTGTCCGTAGGGAGATCCGCAAGCGATGACGTGCATGGGAGTTGGGGGTCAGGGAGAGAGAACAGCGGAGCGGTGAGCGAGCCGGTGCCAGCGTTTACGCAGGCGTCCCTTCGGGCGGGCGAACATGGCATGCTGGAGGGTGTAGTGGGGCTTCCGGCGATTGCGCCAGTTCTGCGCTCCCCAATAGGCCTTCTTCATGGCAAGCCCAGGGACGAGTGCTGGAGGCAGCGCCAGGCCCGACTGCTGATAGCCAAACGCGCGCATCTCGCGCCGGCAGACGGTCTCGATCGCTGCCACATCGGCGGGGGCGAGTTGCTGCTTCCACTTCGCGAGCGAGGCCGTGCTCACCGGGCCGGTGGCGGCGGCGTTGAAGCCAGTGGCAGCCTCTGACTTCATGTACGTCGGAGCGTCGGCATAGAAGCGGAGCATCTCGGGCTCATAGCACTCGCCGAGGAAAGCACACACGGTGCGGAGCACCGCCGCAGGGTCAGTCACTAGGTCCTCGTAGCGCACCGTGAGCTGCCGCTCGGGGGGCACGCTCCGCTCGAGGAGGGCGCGCCCCACCGTGAGGTGCTTGTGCCAGTTGAGCGCGTTGAAGACGAGATCGTCGCCGCAGAACGGGGCACGCATCATGGAGGCCACGCCCGCCCGCGGGTCGCGGACGACGTGGATGAACAGGGCATCGGGAAACATCGCATGGATGTGGTCGGCGTAGAACAGGTTGCCCGGCGTCTTCTCACCCCAGCGCGCCTTGCCCTGACTCAGTGCCCAGGCGCTGAGCGCGCACGCGTAGGGATGGCGGAGGTCGGCCGGCCCCGAGCCGAGGATGGTGCGCTTGAGCACAACGGGGTCGAGTCCCGGCAGGTTGAGAGCCACCCCTTCGACGAACCGACGCACGAAAGTTTTGTAGGTCCCCGGCGCCCACCCCGGCGCCCGCCAACGCTCGATCGGGATGCCAGCGATCGTGGCATTGAAGTACCCCAGTTCCTCGGGCACGGCGATCCCCGAGTGGGCATTGAGGAGCAGCCGGACGAGGGTGGTCCCGGACCGGTTCGCGCCTACGATGAAGATGGGAGCGTTCATGGGATCAGGCGAACAAGCTGCGCAGGCGCACCCGTGTGCGGTGCAGCGCTGGGTAGTGAACGGTGTAGCCCCGCCGGTGGCGGTGCTGCCAGCCTTTCCAGTTCCAGTAGGCCCACTTCGCGGCCTGGTCGAGACGGCGCAGCGGGGGGAGCGACGCAGCCACCGGCTCGTAGCCCCACGCCTGCATCGCATCCTCGCAGACCGACTCTACCACGGCGACCTCGGCCGGTCTCAGCGTCTGCTTCCACTTCGCAGTATGGGCATCGCTAACCGGCCCGGTCACGGCGGGCGTGCGGATCACCGGGGCCATGAACATGGCGGCGTGGCGGTGGAAGGCGAGCATGCCCGGCTCGTAGCGCTCGCCAAGAAAGGTGCATATAGCGCAGAGCGCTGCCTCAGGGTCGCGCACGAGGTCCTCGTAGCGCACATCGAAGCGCCGCGACGGCGGGACGGCGCGACAGAAAACGGTATATCCCTCCCCCATAGCCCGCCGCACGTTGAGCGCGTTGAGCACCGTGTCCCCGGAGAAATAGGTGATGCGGTTCATCGAAGCGACGACAGCCCGGGGATCCCGCGCGACGTAGACGAATCGCGCCCCGGGAAACATATCGAGAAGCACGTCAGCGTAGAACAGGTTCTGCGGGGTCTTCTCGCCCCAGCGCACCTTGCTGTGGTGCCGCGCCCACGCCTCGGCGGCGATCCGGTACGGCGCGCGGAGCGTCCGTTCCGGGTCCCTGAGGATCTCCACTTCGAGGCGCTCTATGCCTAGCTCCTCGAAGACATGTCGCCGCCGCTGCAAGAAGGTCTGGACGAGGGCGAGGTAGCCCACCTCCAGTTCGGGTGGGGTGCGCCACTGCGCCAGGTCAACCTGGCCGGCGAGGGTGTTGAAGTACTTGAACTCCTCGGGGACGGCGAGCCGGGAGTGCGCGTTGAGCATCAGCCGCAGCATCGTCGTGCCGGACCGGCTCGCGCCTACGATGAAGAAGGGAGCATTCATGCGTAGCCCATGCGGGTGAGGTAGGGAGCGAAGTGATGGTTGCACAGCGCCAGTTCCTCCTGGCTCAGCACCTCCCGGAAGCGACCCGCCACCCCCTTGTTGAGGTGGAGTGCGTTGAGAATGGGACGGTCCACAGCCTCAGCGTAGGTTGCCCTCTCGTAGCGCGCCGCGATCTCTCGGAGAGTAGCGGGCGCGATTTCAAGCCTGAGAAACGCCGAGAGCCGCTCTAGCTCGTGCTCGGTGTCGACCACGAGGTGCTCGTAGCGAACGTGGTGCACGGACGGTTGGCGTAGCCAGACATCGCACCGCTCCAGCTCTCGCTTGACCAGGTCGATGGACTCTCCAATCGTTTGCAGCCGGGCCAGGTCGATGGCGACGCCAGCGGCGCGCGCCTCGACAGCGTGGTCGAGGATTGAGATCACCACGTCGCGTGGGTCGCGGTAGACGTAGGTGCACCGGACGGTGCCGAGCGCGTGGAACAGGCTGAGGGCGCGCGTCGGGCCGGAGTGTGTCTTGACAGGGTAGGTGTGCCCGAGGGCGTGGGCGAGCGAGAGTCGGACCAGCGTCGGCACGTCGAGGCGGCCGCACTTGATCTTGCTATCGCCCACATAGGAGCGGACTGGGAAGTGTGGGGCGAACTCCCGCACATCGGGGTGCCCTGCCGCCACGAGGAGGTCGTTCGTCAAGGTATAGTACCAGGCCGACCCAGCCTTGCGCATGCCTGCGGAGATCACGATCATAGGATCAGAGGTCTAATTCGTTAGCGCTAGACAGCACGGAGCACGGGCGTATGGAACTGCTGAGCGTGGTATTCCCAGAGCTTCCCTCGCCGCGCGATGAGTTCGGCGTAGGTGCCATCCTCGACCACCCTGCCGTCCTCCAACACGACGACATGGTCGGCGTGCTGCACCGTCGCGAGGCGGTGAGCGATGGCGATCACGGTGAGGCCCTGCATCAGGCGCTCGAGTGACTCTTGGACGAGAGATTCGGAGACGCTGTCGAGCGCGCTTGTGGCCTCGTCCAGGATGAGTACGTCGGGGTCCCGGAGCAGCGCCCGCGCGATCGAGAGTCGCTGCCGCTCCCCCCCCGAGAGCCGGACCCCTCGGTCGCCAAGCACCGTATCCAACCCGTCCGGAAGGGCCTCGATGAAGCCGAGCGCGTTCGCCTGGCGGGCGGCCTCGACGAGCGCCCCGTCGGCGGCGTCGGGGTTGCCGTAGGCGAGGTTGGCGCGGACGGTGTCGTGGAAGAGGTAGGTGTCCTGGCTGACGACCGCGATCCGGCGCCGTAGCGAGGCCAGCGTGAAGGTCCGCAGATCTGCCCCGTCGAGGAGGACACGGCCACCGGTCGGGTCGTAGAACCGGGTGAGGAGGTCCGCGAGCGTGGACTTCCCCGCCCCCGAGCTTCCGATGAGCGCCGTCGTCTGGCCACACGCGATCCGGAGGTCGACGTGCTCCAGAACCGGCTCGCCCGGCACGTAGGCGAACGAGACGTCTTCAAATACGATCGCCTCGTGGAAGCCCATATAGGGGTAGGTGCCATCGGGGAGGTAGGGCTTGTCGTCCCGGCGCAGGAGGGCGGCGATGTTGGTCAGCGCCCCCCGGAGCACGGCCCACTGTCCCCGCTGCTGGTTGAGCTCGTGGACCATCGGCATCAGCCGGAGCAGGGCAAAGAGAAACGTCAGGAGCAGGGCCACGTCGAGCGCGCCGGGCAGGACGAGGAACTGCGTCGCCAGCACGATCACGCCGAGGAGGACCGTGCTGACTACGGCCTGCGAGAGCGGCTGGACGAGGAGGCCCCGCCGTGTCGTCTCGATCACGGCCTGGGCGATCCGCTGTGTGGCGCGCTCCAGGCGGCGGCGTTCGTGCGCCTCCATCCCAAATGCCGTCACGGTGCGGATGCCGCCGAGGAGATCACTCAGGCGCGAGGTAAAGGCCCCGTTGGCGAGGGTGATCTTCTCTCCGCTCGTGCGGATCCGTGCGATCAGCCGCGTCAGCCCGAGCGAGAGGAGCGCGAAGAAGAACAGCACCCCGAGCGTGAGCGCCCACGAGATCCACAGCATGAACCCGACGTAGACGATGAGCAGCGACCCTCGCGTGAGCACCTTAACGCCGATCGAGAGCGACTGCCCCAGCCGCGTCATCTCTACCGTCAGGCTGTTCATGATCTCGCCCGAGCGAGCCTCGGAGAAGAACCGCAGCGACATCGCCGTGAGCTGTTCAACGACCCGCATCCGGAGGTCCTCGACGACGAGTGCCCGACTCTTCATGCCGTAGAAGGCGCAGAGGTAGCCGAACCCGGCGCGGCACCAGGCGGCGGCGAGGATGAACCCACAGATGCGATAGGTCCGCGCTAGCTGGGAGCCGCCCGCGCCCAGAAGGTGCTGGTCGGCCCACGCCCACCCGGTGCGGAACGTCTCAGCGTCGGGGGCAGAGAGCGTCTGCAGGAACGGAATCAGCAGCCCGAGGCCGACGCCCTCGAAGGCCGCCGCCAGGAGCGAGAACCCCACCGTGGCGAGGATCAGGCGCCAGTACCGGCGGAAGCTGGCAACCAAAAGGGTAGAGTCGTGGCTCACGGGAGACATTGCTGGAGGCTAGGAAAGAGGCTGCCCGCCCTACCAATGCCGGGCGGGGCTCGGCGGCTAGTCAGGACTCATTGGCACGGGTATATCCGTAGGACGGGTAGCGGTAGCTGCTCCCCGACTTCGTGGTATTGAAGTGGGTGAGGATCACGCCCGTCACGCGGGTGCCTACGGCTGCAAGGGCTCCTTGCGTCTGGGCGAGCTGGGGGCGGTCCGTCCGCCCGGCCGCAACAACGGTCAGCGCCGCATCGCACAAAGGCGCTAGTGTGACAGCGTCCGGGACGGCGAGCACAGGCGGAGAGTCGACGAAGATCACGTCGTAGTGCGTGCGCAACGTCTCCAGCAGAGACCGGGCGGCCGGGCCGCCGAGGAGTTCGGACGGCGGCGCGCTCACCTCGCCAGCCGGGATAAAGGAGAGCCCAGCGAGGTCCAGTTCGTAGGCCTTCGGCTGGAAATCATGGCGGCCTGCTAGCAGGTCGCCCAGCCCCGGTGCCGAGGAAGGGCCGAGGAGTGTGTGCCCGGTGGGCCGGCGCATGTCGGCGTCAACGACGAGGGTGCGGC
>JABDIZ010000066.1 GCA_013003465.1 Rhodothermaceae bacterium | reverse complement strand
CTTCCCGACGACCATCGGCGCGAGCTATGATCCCTCGCCGCAGGGCGACTACACGATCATCTCGGTCACGCGCAACCCGTGGTGGCACTACCAGCCGAGCCTCCTCGAAGACGTGCCGGACGACGAGGAAGACGCGCGTATCCCGCCCGGCCCCAACAACGCCGTCGGGCGCGTGTGGATGGCCCTCTCGGAGCCGCACTACGGCATCCACGGCACGAGTGCACCCGAGACCATCGGCTATGTGTCGTCGGCGGGCTGCATCCGCCTGACCAACTGGGACGTCCTCTTCCTCGCCGACCATGTGAGCGCCGGCACACCGGTCGTCTTCCGCGACATCCCCGGCCGCACGGCCTCAGGCACCCGCGACTCGACCGCCGCTGACACGACGGCCCAGGTGCCCGAGAGCGAGCGCGCCCAGCCTAGCCAGTGACGCCTGTACAGATCCGAACCGCCACTGAAGCCGACGTACCGGCGCTCGCTGCGCTCTATGCTGCAGCGGCGCGCGCGGCGGGTCCGGCGGTCTATACCCCCGAACAGGTCGAGACGTGGGCCACCTTCGCCGAAACCCGTGCGTTCCGCCAGTGGGTGGTTGATGCGCACACGCTCGTGGCTGAGGCCGACGACGGCAGGCCTATTGGCTTCAGCGGCCTCGCCGAGGATGGGCACGTGACGGCGCTCTACATCCATCCCGACAGGATGCGACAGGGCGTCGGCTCGGCTCTGCTCCGCGCCGTCCTCGCCCGTGCCGAGGCACAGGGCCTGGAGCGCCTCTACGTCGAAACCAACCCCTTCAGCCGCCCGCTGTTCGAGCGGTTCGGGTTTCGCCTTGTCGAGGTGGAGACGGTGACGCGCGGCACGGTTACGTTTGAGCGGACTGTGCTGGAGCGTCTCCCGCCGTTCACGGACCCGCCAGCAGCGGATACGGATTGATCGGCGTCCCGTCCCAGAACTGGGCCGGATCGTCTACGGTCCAGATGGCGAAGTGAAGGTGATGGTTGCCGGGCACCGCATTCCCCGTATCGCCCACGAATCCGATCACCTGCCCGCGCCGGACGGGCTGCTCGGCGGCAAGGCCATCGGCGTAGCCGTTGAGGTGCGCATAGTAGTAGACCGTCCGGCTGTCCGGCCCGAGTTGGTAGATCGTCAGCCCGCCGCGTTCACTTTCGAACAGGCGGAGAATGCGCCCATCCGTGGCCGCGAGAACGGGGGTACCATGCGGCGCGATGATATCGATGGCGTCGTGCTCGCGGCCCTGCCCCCGCGCGTCATCGAACGTGTTGGCTAGATCGGCGGGCTGGATGCCTTCTACGGGAATCACTAGGCCGGACGGCGCGACGACCGGCGGCGCGGGTGGCTCGGCGATGGCGGCCTCCGCGGTGTCCACATGCGTGGTGTCGCCCGCCAGAACCGGCGGACCCACGGCAAGCAACGTATCGGCCACCGTGGCATCGCGGATCGCCGCATCGGCCGGGCGGTCTTCGATGCGGCAGCCGATCCACATGGTGGCCAAGAGGAGGAGCGCGACGAAGCGAATCATGCCGATTCAACCGGGACGATCCCGCTCCGGGTCCACGAGGCGGATCAGGCCTTCCTGCACGGCGCTCGCCACGAGGCGGCCGTCGCGGGTGTGGAGCGTGCCGCGCGTGAAGCCGCGCGCACCGAAGGCACTCGGGCTCTCCATCGTGTAGAGCAGCCACTCGTGCGCCTCGAACGGCCGGTGGAACCACATGGCGTGGTCGAGGCTGGCCGCCTGCATGCCGGGCTGGAAGAATGTCCGCGCGTGCGGCAGGAGCGACGCGCCAAGCAACCCCCAGTCGGAGGCGTAGGCGAGGATGGCCTGCTGCATGAGCGGCCCACCCGGCACCTCATCCACCGCGCGGATCCAGACGTGGTTGACGGGGGCGCGCGGCTCGGGGGCAAACGGGTTGACCGGGTTGACCGGCCGGAATTCGATGGGCCGGTCGCGTGTGTAGACCTCGCGCACCTGCTCGGGAATCAGGTGCTCGATCTGCCGGGCCAGTTCGACCTCGCTCGGCAACCCGTCTGCCCCGGCACGTCGGGCATCGCGTCCTGGTGATCGAGGCCGCCCTCGTGCTTGTGAAACGAGAACGAGGCGTTGAAGATGGGCCGTCCGTGCTGGATGGCGGTCACGCGGCGCGTGGTAAAGGAGCCGCCGTCGCGGAGGCGGTCCACGTCGTAGATGATGGGCGCCTCGATATCGCCCGCGAGGATAAAGTAGGCGTGCAACGAGTGCACGGTCCGCTCTTCGTCTACGGTCCGCCCGGCGGCGACGAGCGCCTGCGCGAGCACCTGCCCGCCGTAGACGCGCTTGCGCCCGAGATAGCGGTTCTGCCCGCGGAAGATGTTGACCTCGATGGGTTCGAGGTCGAGCAGGTCGAGGAAGGACTGGAGGACGGGGTTCATACGTTTCGGTGTGTCGTCGCGGCGGAGAATCATGCGTCGAGTTCGGCGTCGATGAACGAGATCGCGCGCTCGGCCGCGTCGATCAGCGGGTCGATGCTGACGCTGAGCGCGCCTGCGAACCCCGCCCACTCCGTCAGGGCCGTGTAGACTTCGGGGTGAGCCACGATCGCCTCCACCGCGGCTCCGGCCACCTCCGGCTCGACGCCCGCCGGGCAGTCGTCGAGTCGGGGGCGTTGGCGTAGCCGCCGCGCACGTTCGCGAGCAAAAGCGAGTCGGCCTCGTTGGTGACCGCCAGAGTAGACCGTGCAGGCCCTCGGAACACGAAGAGCCCCTCGCGAAACATTGCGTCCTTGAACAGGTCGTCGACGTAGCTCGCGTTGTTGCGGTTGTGGATGTGGATGTCGAACTCGCGCTCCGTGCGCTCGTAGTAGGAGAC
>JABDIZ010000058.1 GCA_013003465.1 Rhodothermaceae bacterium | reverse complement strand
AGGTGACGCGGTTGCGTGGGGTTTCCTGAAGCATGACCTCGTGGAGCCGCCCTGGCCCAGGGAGTGTATCTACGAGTTGCTGCCAGATGGCTACGGCCACGTTCTCCGTTGAGGGCATGATGCCTTGGAGGAAGTCCACGTCGAGGTTGAGGTTGTGGTGGTCGAGCTTGTCCACAACGCGCTCGTGAACAAGGCGTTTGAGTTCAGCGAGGTCGATCACGTAGCCGGTGTCGGGGTCGGGATTGCCCACTACCGTGATCTCCAGCTCGTAGTTGTGCCCGTGCCAGTTCGGGTTGTTGCACTTTCCGAACGTGGCGCGATTCCACTCGTCGGACTGCGCCGGGTTGTGGAGGCGATGCGCGGCGTTGAAGTGGACGCGGCGGGTAACGTACACGGTGGGCATGACAGCCTGCAACGGCGAGGACAGCGTAGCGGGAGGCTCCTGAACCCCTGCTGGCTGAACGCCGTTCCGCAGCGCGGCTGTAGCTTCTCGTCGTGCCCGCCGATTACCTGACCCTGACCCTGCCGTGTCTGAGAAAACCCTCTTCCAGAAGATCGCCGACAAGGAACTGCCGTCGGACCTTGTGCATGAAGACGAGCAATGCATCGCCTTTCGCGACATCCATCCCGCTGCCCCCACGCACATTCTCGTTGTACCCCGCAAGCCTATCCCACGCCCTGATGCCATCGACCCCGAGGACGAGGCCCTCGTGGGCCACCTGTTTACCGTTGCGCGTCAGATAGCCGCACAAGAAGGACTACCCGACTATCGTCTCGTGATGAACAATGGCGAGGGGGCGGGGCAATCGGTCTTTCACATCCACCTGCACCTGCTTGCCGGTCGCGCGTTTGCGTGGCCGCCCGGCTGAAGGCGAAGGCAGCTTCAAGCCCAGCATTCAAGCCTCTAGCATCTAGCCGTTCACTTAATGATTGCTGTTCAGCACGTCAACGTCGCCCTCGACGGAAAGCCGATCCTGCACGATGTCTCGTTTCAGGTAGGCCAAGGCTCCGTGGCTGGTTATGTTGGCCCTAACGGCGCGGGAAAGACGACGACGATGCGTCTGCTCACGGGGGCGCTCACGCCCGACACCGGGCGCGTGCTCGTCGGCGGCATGGACATGGCCGAGCAACCAGTTGAGGCCAAGCGACGCTTCGGCTACGTACCCGAGCACGGGCACCTCTACGAGAGCTTTACGCCCACCGAGTACCTCGCCTTCATCGGGCGCATGCACGGGCTCGACGAGGCGCTCCTGGCCCACCGAACCGCCGCGCTCCTCCGCTTCTGGGGCCTCGGTGAGCAGGCCGACCAGGCCATGACAGGCTTCTCGAAGGGCATGAAGCAGAAGGTGCTGCTCGCCGCCGCCCTCCTCCATGACCCGCCCGTGCTCCTCCTCGACGAGCCGCTGACCGGCCTCGATGCCCACGCGGTCTTACAGGTCCGCGCGCTGCTCCGCGCCCAGGCCCTCGTCGGCAAAACGGTGTTCTACTCGTCGCACCTGCTCGATGCCGTGGAGAAGGTGGCCGATCAGGTCATCGTGATCCGCGACGGGCGCATCCTGCGCGACGACTCGCCGGAGGCCATCATGGCCGATGCCGGGGAAGGCACGCTCGAGAGCGCCTTCAGCCGCATCACCGCCATCGCAGACGCCACCGACGAAGTGGAGCGGCTGATGACCGAGGCGTTCGGATGATCACCCTCGGGCTGACCGGCGGCATCGGCAGCGGCAAGTCAGCCGTGGCTGCGCACTTGGCCACCAAGCCCGGCGTGCGCGTCATCTACGCCGACGACGAGGCGAAGCGCCTCATGCACGAGGACGTGGCCCTGCGCGCGGCGCTCGTCGAGCGCTTCGGCCGCGAGATCTACGACACCGAGGGGCGCCTCGACCGTTCGGCTCTGGCGGCCCGCGTCTTCGCCGACCCTGACGAACTCGCTGCCCTCAACGCGCTCGTCCACCCGGCCGTGCGCGAAGCCATGCTCGCCCACATCGAAGAGGCCCGCTGCGATGGCATCGATCTGCTCGTCTATGAGGCCGCGCTACTCTACGAGGTCGGCGCCGATGCGCACCTCGACGGCGTCGCCGTGGTGGATGCACCCGTCGAAACGCGCATCGCCCGGGTGATGGCCCGCGACGGCGTCCTACGCGAACAGGTGCTCGACCGGATGCGCCACCAACTGCCGCCCGAAGACCTCCGCGCCCGCGCCGACTTCGTGATCGTCAACACACAGGACCTCGTGCATCTGCACACGCGGGCCGAGCAGCTCTATAAAGCCCTCCTGTTCGCCGACTAGGACGCCTCCGTGATTGGGTACAGGAAGGCGCCGGGGAAGTCCTCACTGACGGCTTTTTTCTTGCCGACCCACTCGGTGATGTCCACGCGGTACACGGCCGTGCGCTTGAGTTCGTCGGCAGTGATGGGCCGGTAGTGCTCGCCCGGACGGAGGTGCGGCGCGTACTTATCGAGGAGGAGTTGGAGCCCATGCTCGGCCTCCTCGGAATCCTCTACGACCTGCGCTGTCCCGAAGACCGTCACGCCCTCGTACTCGACACTAAATTCCAGCGCCTCGTCGGCGGGGAGCAGGCGGCCCATGGCGAAAACGCCGAAGCAGACCGGCGCGCCGGTGTCCTCCGCCTCCACGTTCGCCTTCGTCCGCCCGACGTGGGCGGTGTGGAGGTAGATGGCGTGGCGCGCTTCGTCGTAGACGAACAGGTTGCTGTTGAGGAACGGCTGCCCGTCGTGGACGGTGGCCAGGGTGCCGTAGGCGGCGGTGTGGAGCGTCGCGCGGATCCATGCCTCGTCTGTCACGGCGCGGTCGGCGCGGCGCACGGTGGTAGGCGATTGAGCAGCGTAGTCGCGAGGCATCGGCCGGGGGTTGATCTGGGATGAAGCTACCGCCAGAGAGCCCCACCGATCCGGTGCAATCGACACGCTTTGCGGGCGGTACACGTATGTTGCGCCGACGCCATTCCTTCCTGCTCATGCCTCGACATGCCCTCCTGCTCGGCCTGCTCCTGCTGATCGGCTGCGCCCCGCTACAAAGCACGGCCCAATCCGCGGAGGCCCCGACGGTGTTCTTCCTCGTTCGCCATGCCGAGAAGCAGGCTGGATCTGATCCTTCACTCACGCCGGAAGGCCGAGCGCGCGCCACAGCCCTCCGCGACGCCCTGATCGAGGCCCACGTAGACCACGTGGTAGCCTCACAGTTCGCCCGGACACGAGAAACGGCGCAGCCCCTAGCTGACACCCTGGGGCTCCCCGTCGAGGCGCGCCCACTCGACACGGCCGATGTCGTCGCCTCGGCTCAGGCGGTGGTGCTCGCGCTGGCGGAGAACTACCGGGGGCAGACCATCGTGGTCGCCGGGCACAGCAACACCATCCCCGCGATGGTCGGTGCGCTGATGGGGACCGACCTTCCCGAATGGGACGAACGCGACTACGACAACCTGATGATTGTCCTCCTGCCCCCAGACGAGCCGCCTCAGCTCATCCGAGCCCGCTACGGCGCGCCCGACCCGGTGCCGTAGCCCCTACCGACTGGTGAGTCGCCGGTCCGATGCGAGGAGGCCGGTGATGACGACCGCCACCTGCGTGCCCCACCCGGCGCGAGCACCGGAGCCGAGAACGTGGATCTGATCGGGCTGCGGGCGGCTCACCGTAAACGTGCCCTCCGGGGTCACATAGTCTCCACCCGGCCCGACATCGTAGCCCGGGGGCCAGAGCGGTAGCATCCGCTCGGTCCAGGGGGCGGGGGCACGACGCAGCACTACCTGAATGTCATCGGCGAGGGCTGAGGCCGTCTGCTCCAGCGCACGCCGGTTGGCCTGCTTCAGGCTCTCGAACCGGTCCTGCACGCGACGGCCCTCCGTGCGCAGCATCTGCTCGGTGGCCTCGTGCAAGGCACGTGCTGCACCCGGGCCATCCGGGTGGGTCACAGTGAGCACGAGGTCCGACGCTTCCACTCCCGTCATGCGCACCTCAATGGTGCGTCCGTCGGTCCCACGCCCCTGGATGCGCCATTCGGAACCCGAGGCCCCATTCCCTATCTCGAACGTGCCGTCGGCGCTGTGGTAGCGTCCGCTCCCGTCCACGTCGTAGCCGAGCCGCACGAAGGAGATCGGCCCCGCCGAGGCTTCATGCCGCACGATCCTGCCGAGCAAGTGACGCTGCACATCGCCTACGATGCCGACGACCTCATGGGCTACCAGATCGATGGATGCGCGGTGAGAAACGACCGGTCGCTCTACGTCCAGGGCCACTACGGAGTCACGTCCGGCTTCCACACTGTCGGGTACCCCCTCCGGTGCGGCGGCCTCGGAGGGTGGAGCCTCTGCACGTAGCGGCACGGGCTCGAAGGGCGAGGTGCCCATTGAACTAGACGGGGCACGCTCGAGCGAAGGAGACGCGGACCGCTGTACAGGCTGCACCTCGTCCCAGAAGAGGCTGGCGTACAACCCACCGAGGCCGAGCATGGCGACGAGGCCAAGGAGCAGCGGACGAGACATAAACGGACCGAGCGATTCTTGTATCGTATCGCCCGTTAACTCCGAGAGTTAAACGCAAGGCCTATGCAGGCACGAATCGTCTTGGCCCCTATGCGCCCACTCACCGCCGGGCTGTCGGTTTACGGCGGATACGGCGGAGCGCTTCAGTTGTGGCTAGGTGGCTTAGCGCTTCAGCTGCGGCGTGGTGCTTTCCGCAGAACCACTCCAGGCCTTTCGGGTGGCCGACCACGCGCTCCGGCAACGGTTCGTAGTCGGCGAAGCGGACGAGTCCGCCTTCCTTCGTCGCGAAACGGTCGTGGCAGACGGCGCAGATGGGTGGACGCATCGGTTTCTAATCGTCGGTACCAAGCACTTGCCTGAGCACGTCCTGGTCGTGGGTTGCGGTGTCGCCGAGGAGCAGTTCGTGGCCCATGCGGTCGCGCTTGGTGCGGAGATAGTCGGCGTTGTGTTCCCCGGCGGGGACCTCGATGGGCACCCGCTCGACAATCTCCAGCCCGTAGCCGCCGAGCGCGATCCGCTTGGTCGGGTTGTTGGTCATCAGGCGGAGCTTGCGGATGCCGAGGTTGCGCAGCATCTGGCAGCCGATGCCGTAGTCGCGGTGGTCCATCTTGAACCCGAGCGCCTCGTTGGCCTCGACGGTGTCCATCCCCTCTTCTTGCAGCTTGTAGGCCTTCAGCTTGTTGATCAGGCCAATCCCGCGGCCCTCCTGCTTCATGTAGAGGATCGCGCCGCGGCCTTCGCGCTCCACCTGCTGCATGGCGCGGGCGAGCTGGTCGCCACAGTCGCAGCGGGCAGAGCCAAAGATGTCGCCGGTGACGCACTGGCTGTGAACGCGGACGAGCACGGGGTCGTCCTCGGTCCATTCGCCCTTGACAAGCGCGAGGTGGTTGTCGCCGGTGAGGACTTCCTCGTAGGCCACGAGCCGGAAGTCGCCGTACTGCGTCGGCATGTCCACCTCGATCAGGCGCTGCACCAGTTGCTCGTTGCGCATCCGGTAGGCGACGAGATCCTTGATGGTAATCAGCTTGAGGTCGAACTCGTCGGCGAGGCGGCGCAGGTCTGGGACGCGCGCCATCGAACCGTCGTCGTTCATGATCTCGATGAGCACGCCGACGGGCGCAAACCCGGCCATGCGGGCGAGGTCCACGGCCGCCTCGGTGTGGCCTGTTCGGCGGAGCACGCCGCCCGTCTGCGCCCGCAGCGGGAAGATGTGGCCGGGCCGCGCGAACTCGGACGACCGTGCATCCGGATCGGCGAGCGCACGAATCGTCTTGGCCCGGTCCGCCGCCGAGATGCCCGTCGTGGTGTCGATGTTGTAGTCGACAGAGACGGTAAAGGGCGTATCGAAGAGCGCCGTGTTGACCTGCTCCATCATGGGCAGATCTAGGCCCGCCGCGCGCTCGCGCGTGAGCGGCACGCACATCAGGCCGCGCCCGTACTTGGTCATGAAGTTGACCAGCTCGGGCGTGACAGCCTCGGCCGCCATGATGAAGTCGCCTTCGTTCTCGCGGTCCTCGTCGTCTACGACGATGACGAGGCGGCCAATGCGGAGATCGGCGAGGGCGTCGTCGATGGAGTCGAACAGGGGACGATCCGAGGGTTCCGGCATGAGGCTTCCGGGCTAGGCTGGGCCGATGCAACGGCCCGTGTGGCACACGGTTCGGGCAGGCCGGATGAAGACGGCTGAATCAGCCTTCCTTGTCCTTCGCCCCCACCGAGGCAATCGCGTTCTTGTCAAAGCGCAGCTTGACCATCTGATCCACCTCTACGAGGTAGCTCCCGTCGTCCACTTTGAGGACGGTGCCATGGATCCCGCCCACCGTCACCACACGGTCGCCTTTTTTGATGGCCTCGATCATCTGCTTGCGCGTCTCCTCGCGCTTGCGCTGCGGCCGGATGATGAAAAAGTAGAAGACCACGAAGATCAACCCCATCATAATGAAGAAGGAGGGGTTGAATCCGGTCGTCGGGGCTTGCTGTGCGAGCAGGAGGAGGTGGGCGATCATGGAGATAGCGGTGGGAAGGGAGCGTGCAAAATACCCAGGGCGATACAGCGGATTCGTCAGGCGTCGGCGAAGACGCAGGGATCGGGATGGGCCGTGCCCGGTCCGATCCTACCGTAATGCCCTCTTTCGGGCAGGCAAGCCGGTGGCCCTGATTCTCCGCCAGGCCTTAGGTTGGCTCATGGGGCATTGCATCCATGTTGCCTCCGACAAGGCATCCTTTCGCCCGCTACACCTTGGCCGTTATGCATTTAAAGAGGTAAGGATTGGATGAGGATTCCCTCTATTCGGTAGAGACGGGCTCTTGGGGTGGAACCCATTCCCGCTTTTGCGCTCATAGGGGCATGCCTTAGGAATCCTGTTGGATTCACCGATACCCAGGCTCTCCACCACTACCGCCACGCATGCCCCGCCTCGTTCGTTCAGCCGTTGCCAGCCGTTCCCTTCTCCCTCTCCTCGTTCTCGGTGCCACCCTCGCTACGGCACCACGAGCACAGGCCCAGGGCGTTCTCGATGTCGAGGTCTGCCTACGCGATGAGATGACCAACCAGCCGCTCGACGAGGCTCTCGTCCGCGCCGCTGAGGGGAATGGCCCTACGGCCGAGGCCACCACGGGCACCAACGGTTGCGCGATGCTCTCGGTGACCACCGTCGCTACCGAGAGTACTGTGCCCGAGTCATTTCGGGTGGGCCCGGTCTATCCGAATCCGTTCACGGAACGCGCCCAGGTGAACCTTACGCTTGACCAGACGCAATCGGTCACCTGGCACCTGTACGACCTAGTTGGTCGCCGTGTGCGCGGCCCTGTCACCACGACGCTCCTTCCCGGACCGCACCGTCTCGACTTCACCCTCGACGACCTCGCGGCGGGCCGCTATTTCCTCCAGATTACCGGAGCCGAGCACACCGTCACGCAGCCGCTCATCAAGGCTACGACAGGCGTAGCCCGCACCACCGCTGGCGTGGCTGCCCCACTGTCAGCTTCTGCACAAGCCGGTACGCTGCTTACGTTCACCATCACGCGCGTAGGGTACGACCCGATCCTCACGGAGCAGGAGGTCGGGGATCAGGCGACCGTCACCTTTACGATGGCGGCCGCGAGCACAACGGCGCGGCCGCTGACCGACATGGAGCCCGGCGAATCCTATCTGGGGTTCGAGGGCGGCCTGTATCCGAATTGGTCCAATACGGCACCTCCCTCTCACCACGCCGAAGGCCTGACGCGCGGCCAGAGTATCGAACCGCTGGATGCCAATGGCAACCCGAGCCCCAACGGCCGCATCGTGATGCTGTCGATCGGCATGTCGAACGTGACGCAGGAGTTTTGCCACGTCGGCAGCGATCCGTCGCTGGGCTGCGACCCATGGACGTTCATGGGGCAGGCTGAGGACGATCCGACCCTCAATACGTTGGATAACGGCGGCTCGCTCGTCATCGTGAACGGCGCCCGTGGCGGACAGGCGTCAGAAGAATGGGACGACCCGGCCTCGTCTCAATACGACCGCATTGAGCAGGAGGTCTTTCCTTATCACGGGGTAACAGCCGAGCAGGTACAGGTGGTCTGGCACAAGGCCGCGCTCAGCACGTTGTACTTCGGCTCTAACGCCAACCGTTCCTCCCTGCCCGACGCGGATGCGGACGCCTATGCCACCGAGATCGTGCTCGGCGACCTCGTCCGGGCCCTCCGGGTCCGCTACCCGAACCTCAAGCAGGTGTTCGTGTCGAGCCGGATCTATGGCGGGTACGCCAGCCCAATGTCGGCCAATCCTGAGCCGTTTGCCCACGAGGGCGGGTTCGGTACGAAGTGGATGATCGAAGCACAGATCACGCAGCGCAGTGGCGGCCCAGTGGATGCCGAAGCGGGCGACCTCGCCGAGAGTGTCGCGCCGTGGGTGGCCTGGGGACCCTACCTCTGGGCCCCGGGCGAGGACGACAGCACGCCGCGCTCGGATGGGCTGGTCTGGCTTGAAGCGTATTTTCAGGGGGACGGCGTCCACCCCAACCCTCAGGGTGAAGAGATCGTGGCCGATCACCTGATGGACTTCTTCACGACCTCGCCCTACACGCGCTGCTGGTTCGTGACCGGCGGCTCGTGTAGCGACTAGGCAGACGATCTACGAGGTCAGCAGGCGCATGTAGAACAGCGGCGAGACGAGCTTCTTGCGCTCGCTCTCGTCGTCGAACATCATGGAGATGGCGTCGGCGACTTCCTGTGATCGGGCGGCCTTCGAGATGACCTTGTTGAGAAGCCATTTCCAGCGGCCCAGCTTCTGCATGGCGTGGCTCAGCTTGAGCTCGTTGCCGAGGTAATCGAGCGTCTCGCGCTGGTAGCCTTTGAGGAAAGCAGCCGAGTAATCGTTCGATTCCTTCGCCCGCTGCGTCCATGCCGCGGCTTTCTCTGCGGACACCATCGCGTTGCCGATGCCCTCACCCGTGAATGGGTCGATCAGGCTGGCGGCGTCGCCGATGAGCATCCAGCCATCGCCCGCCATCTGGCGCGGCTTGGAGCCGAGGGGAAGGCCCCAGCCCTTGATGGAGTCAATCGGTTCCGCGTTTGCGAAGCGCTCCTTGAAGCGCGGATGCTCCACGAGCTGGCGCAGAAGTGGCTTGAGCTTGATGTCCTGCTTCTTGATGACGCTCGACAGCATCCCAAGACCCACGTTGGCCTTACCGTCAGCCATCGGGAAGATCCAGAAGTAGCCCGGGATGGACTCGTCCACGAAGTGGATTTCGATGTGGTTGAGTTCGTGGAAGCCGGTCACGCCCTGCCAGTACCAGCGCAGGCCCGCGCAGTAGTGGCCCTCGTCCAACTGGTCCATGCCCAACTCGCGCACCACGACCGAGTACGCTCCGTCAGCCCCGACGGTAATCGGCGCACGGACCTCGACCTCCTCGCCCTCGCGCTTGACCCTGACACCGACAACCTTCTCTCCGTCACGGAGCAAGCCGGTCACCTGCGCCTCCGTCCAGATCTCGGCTCCCGCCTCCACGGCCTGCTCGAAGACGAGTTTGTCGAAGGTGACGCGGTCGCAGACGAAGCCTGGCGCGACCGGCTTGTCGAGCGCCTTGGTGAACGGGATCGCGGCCTCGTCGCCGTAGGGACCGGAGAAGGTGACGCCCCACGAATCGATCTGCGTCGTGGCGAGGAGCGGCTCGATCATCCCGAGGCGCTTCATCACGTCTACGGTCTTGCCGGAGAGCGCGTCGCCGCAGACCTTGTCGCGCGGAAAGGTGTCCCTGTCAATCAGCAGCGGCTTGAGGCCCGCGCGGGCCATAACGGCGGCGGCGGTAGCGCCGCCCGGGCCCGCTCCGACAATGATGGCGTCGTACACGAAACGTCGGGGTATGTCGTCGAGAAAGCGATCCCGAAGCTACGGCGAACGCGTCTCGAAGCGGAGGCAAATAAAAAGTGAGGGCACGCGATCCGCATCGCGCCGCGTCGACCTCCTACCGCTGCTGCCTTCCGGCCCTGACGGAGTTCAGAGGGAGCTGGCCGTACGGGACGTGCCCTCACTGCGCCGACGAGCCCGCAGGCGGGTGATCGGCAGGCGAGCAAGATACGCTGCAGGCCTCCCCCGCTGATGCGAAGGCTGCGTGGAAAGATCCGCTGCCCGCACCGAGGGCGGAGACGCAACCGGAACTCGAGTCCATTTTATTTGTTTGAACAAATATAGTCCCCTTCCACTCTACTCCCTCCTCTCATGAACACCCCTACCCAGACGCTCGTCCTTCAGACCTACGCCGTCGATGCAGCGCACTCGCGTGCGGGCTTCACAGTCCGCCACATGGGCTTCTCGAAAGTCCGAGGCCGCTTCGAAACGTTCGATGGCACTGTGCGCATGGCGCCCGGCGATCTGAGCACGCTCGAAGCCGAAGCCACCCTCCAGACCGCCTCCATCGCTACCGGCGATGCCAAGCGCAACGCGCACCTCCGCTCGCCCGATTTTTTCGAGGCGGAGACCTATCCCACCCTGACGTTCAAGAGCACGGGTGTCCGCGACGTAGACGGGGATCGCTTCACGCTCGTCGGCGATCTGACGATGCACGGCATCACCAAGACGGTCGAACTCGACGGGGAGTACCTCGGCGAAGGCACGGATCCGTGGGGCGGCACGCGTGTTGCTTTCGAGGCCGAAACCACCGTCAACCGCAAGGAATGGGGCCTCAACTGGAACACGGTCCTCGAAGCGGGCGGTCTGCTCGTGAGCGAGGACGTAACCATCGAACTAGAGATTCAGGCGACGCTCCAGCAGGACGACGCCTGAGCCCCCAGCCCTCTCCACCACCGGCGGCGGGTGCTTGGGCGCCCGTCGCCGTTATCATTTCGGAGCCCTCCGTTTCTCTGGCGCCCTGCATATCGCTTCTCTCTTGCTATGCCCACACTCCGCGAGATCCTGACCGTCGTGCCCGCCCAGCCCATCAACATGGGTGGCTTCCGGGTCAAGCAGCCGTTACCGCACGACGCACTCGACCAGATTGACCCGTTCCTGCTCCTCCACCACGCGCGGTCCCGCATCACAGCGGGGAGCCGTCCGCAGGCCGAAGGCGTGCCGCCGCACCCGCATCGGGGATTCGAGCCGGTCACCTTCATCTACCAGGGCGGCGTCCACCACCGCGACTCGCGCGGCAACGACAGCGTGATCGGGCCGGGCGGCGTGCAGTGGATGACGGCAGGCCTCGGCATCGTGCACAGCGAACGGCCCCCGCGAGCGCTGACCGAGGCGGGCGGCGAGCAGGAAATCATCCAGCTCTGGATTAACCTGCCCGCGCGGGCCAAACGCGCGCAGCCACGCTACCAAGGCTACCAGGCCGATCAGCTCCCGACGGTCGAGCGCGACAGCGCGGTGGTACAGGTGGTCGCCGGATCGTTCGAGGGGACTGAGGGGCCTGTCGAGACGCACAGCCCGATCACGGCGCTCAACCTCGCCCTCCACGCAGGCAGCGCAGTGACGATCCCGCTCCCCGAGGATCACCACGCCTTCCTCTATCTTCTCGACGGGCGGGCGCGCATCAACGACGCCCAAGAGGTCGCAGGCGAGCACCTCGTCCGCTTTGCCCCGGAGGGTGAGGCGATCACGGTCGAAGCCTCGGCTTCAACGCGGGCACTGCTGATGGCCGGGGCGCCGCTGAACGAACCCGTCGTCGCTTCCGGCCCGTTCGTGATGACCAGCACGACGGAGATCCTCGAAGCCATGCGCGACTATCAGCAAGGCAAAATGGGTATCCTTGTGGAAACCTTCTAGCGACGCCCATGGCCGACCATCCCGCTCGCCAGATCCCGAACGAGGCTTGGCCCGAACTCCCCACCCTGGATGTCTGGCAGGACACCTGCGCCACGCTCCACCTCTGGACGCAGATCGTCGGCAAGATCCGGCTCGCGCAGGCCCCCCTCATCAACCACTGGTGGAATGCCGCGCTCTACGTCACGCCGCGCGGGCTAACGACCAGTGCCATCCCGCACGGCGCCCGCGCCTTCCACATCGACTTCGACTTCGTAGGGCATACGCTGCGCATCGGCACGTCGGAGGGCGCGGAGGAGGCTTTCGCCCTCGAGACGCTGAGTGTGGCAGCGTTCTACCGGAAGACGATGGCAGCGCTCGACGCCCTCGGGCTCGATGTAACGATCTGGCCCGTTCCCGTTGAGTTGCCGGAGGTTATTCCGTTCGAGGACGACGAGCAGCATGCGAGCTACGACGCCGACGCCGTGCACCGCTTCTGGCGCGCGCTCGTTCAGGCCGACCGCGTGTTCACCGACTTCCGCGCCCGCTTCCTCGGCAAGACGAGCCCGTCACACTTCTTCTGGGGCGCCTTCGACCTCGCCGTGACGCGCTTCTCCGGCCGGACAGCCCCGCCGCACCCCGGCGGCTACCCCAACATCGGCGACTTCGTGATGCAGGAGGCCTACTCGCACGAGGTGGCGAGCGCGGGCTTCTGGCCCGGCACCGGGCTCGGCGAGGCCGCCTTCTACGCCTACGCCTACCCGGCACTCGACGGCTTCAGCACGCACCCGGTCGCGCCCGATGCGGCCTACTTTCACGCGGACCTCGGCGAGTTCGTCCTGCCGTATGAGGCCGTGCGCACGGCTCATGATCCAGACGCTGCCCTACTCGCGTTCCTCCAGACGACCTACGAGGCCACCGCCGACCTCGCCGACTGGGACCGAGACGCGCTGGAGCGAACAGGCTAGTAGAGGCCGACCGGGTCCACGTCCACATTGACCCGGTGCCCCTTCGGGAGTGAGCCGCTGCGGTCCTGTGCCCCACGGACGACGGCGGCCAACACCGATGGTGGCAGCGCACGCGGCGCTTTCAGGATGGCGTGGAAGCGCCACTGCCGTTTGACACGCCCGACGAACGCCGCCGTCGGGCCGAGCACCTCAAGCCTGGCCACCTTCTGCGCCTCGGCCACCAAGCCGC
Source organism: Rhodothermaceae bacterium (assembly GCA_013003465.1). GTDB lineage: Bacteria > Bacteroidota > Rhodothermia > Rhodothermales > Rubricoccaceae > JABDIZ01. The sequence goes on along the minus strand of JABDIZ010000058.1, from coordinate 4,925 downwards.
GCGTCCACTGCTCGGCAAGTGCCTGCACGCTGCGCTCCTCTGGTCCTTTGAACTCGATGCCGACGAGCCGCCCAAAAGGCGGATAGCCAAGCACTTCGCGGTCCCGAAGTTCGTGCGCGGCGAAGCCGTCGAAGTCGTGGGCGAGGGCGAACTGGAGCGCCGGGTGGTCGGGGTTGCGCGTCTGGAGGATCACCTCGCCGGGGAGGTCGCGGCGCCCGGCGCGGCCCGCCACCTGCGCCAGCAATTGAAACGTCCGCTCGGCTGCACGGAAATCAGGCAGCAGCATGCCCGTGTCGGCGTTGACCACGCCGACGAGCGTGACGCGCGGGAAGTCGAGGCCCTTGGCCACCATCTGCGTGCCGAGCAGGATGTCCGCCTCGCCTCTGCCGAAGGCATTGAGCAGGCGACGATGCGCGCCTTTGCGCGAGGTTGTGTCGAGGTCCATCCGGAGCACGCGCGCCGCCGGGAAGACATCGGCCAGTTCCTCCTCGATGCGCTGGGTGCCCGCTCCGAGGAAGGCCAGCGCCGACGAGCTGCACGATGGGCACTCCACAGGCAGGCGCTCCGTCCAGCCGCAGTAGTGGCAGCGGAGCTGGCGCTTCGGCTTGTGGACGGTGAGCGAGACCGCGCAATCGCGGCACTGCGGCGTGAACCCGCAGTCGTCGCATGTCAGAATGGGCGCGTAGCCCCGCCGGTTCTGGAGGAGGATGACCTGCTCACAGCGCTCCAGCCGGGCCGTGATGGCGTCGCGGAGGTCGTCGGAGAGGGCTCCTTTGAGGCGGCGGACTTTCTTCTCGCGCGTGAGGTTGACCACCCGAACAGGCGGCAGCGGCGCAGCGGCATGGCCCTTTACCGGGACACGCTCCGGCATCGTGAGGAGCGTGTACTTGCCTGCTCGCGCATTCGCTAGACTCTCCAATGACGGCGTGGCCGAGCCGAGGACGCAGACCGCTCCGGCTTGGTGCGCACGCATCACCGCCACGTCGCGCGCGTGATAGCGCGGCGCGGGGTCGAACTGCTTGTAGCTCGTCTCGTGCTCCTCGTCCACGACGACGAGGCCCAGGTTCTCCAGCGGCGCAAAGACGGCCGATCGCGGCCCGATGACGATGGGGTAGCGCTCGGCGCGGATGGCCCGCCACGCATCGAAGCGCTCGCCGGGGCTCATGCGGCTGTGGAGCACGGCCACGCGGTCGCCGAAGTGCGCACGGAAGCGGCGGACGGTCTGCGGCGTGAGAGCGATCTCGGGAACGAGCACGATGGCGGTCTTGCGTTCGAGCAGCGTAGCGGTGAGCGCGCGGATGTAGACCTCCGTCTTGCCCGAGCCCGTCACGCCGTGCAGCAGAAACGTCTCGGCGCGCTCGCTTTCGACGGCGTTCACAACGGCACCGAGTGCTCGCTTCTGCGCCCGATGCAGTGTCACTTCTGCCCGCGCCTCGACCGGTTGTTCCATCTCGTCGGCCGTCCGCTCGACTTCGGCATCGAAGGCCTCGATAAAGCCGTAGCGCGCTAGCCGCTTCACCGTTCCCGACGAGGCACCCGTCGCCTGCAAGGCATCGGCCTGGGCGATGGAGCCCTCGACCTCGGCGAGGGCCTCCAGCAACATCCGCTGACGCGCCCCGCGCAACGCCGCGCCTGCGGCTTCCAGATCGATCCCGTCGGCGAGCCGGAGGCGCCGTTCGGTCTTGACGCGCACGCGCGCCTCCTCAAGTTCGTTCTCCACGCGCACGAGGCCAGTGGCCTGCAAGCGACGGAGCAGGCTCGCCGACACGCGCTGCCCGACGGCCGCTTCCAGCACCTCCACCCCTACGCCCCCGTCGGCCCCCCCAAAGAGGTCGCCGTCGAAATGGGCGAGCACGCGCTGCCCGATGCCGTTGCCCGACCAGCGCTCCATGGGCATGGCGGTGCGGTACACCACCCGGCGGCTCTCGACCTCGGTGCCGCTCGGCAGTGCCGCTTTGAGCACCTCGCCCCATGCGCAGACGTAGTAGTCGGCAATCCAACGCGTCAAGGCGAGGAGACGCTCGGGCAGTGCGGGCTCCGCGTCCAGCACATCCTCGACGGCTTTCAGGCCCGCCGCTTCGCCCTCGCTCCGCTCCACAACGATGCCGGTCAACCGCCGCCGTCCAAACGGCACCACGACGCGCGCACCCGGTACGGCTTCGCGTTCCAATTCCTCGGGCACCGCGTAGGTAAAGACGCCATCGACGGGCGTGAGGGGAACAACGTGGGCGAGGACAGGCATGGCGCCAAACTACGGCGCCCCATGCCTGCCCTGTGTCAGTCCGCCACGAATCGGGAGACGCTTCCCGACGTGATTTTGATTGCCCCCACTACTGAGCGAGCAATCCAGTTCGTGCTTCCACCAACGGCTGCACTCGAGCCAGTTCGTGCCCCAGGCCTAGCCGGTAATACAACCGCGTATCCTGCCAGACGAGGATTCCGCGTGGACACCCTTCTGCGGTCGTTAGTCGGTCGGCAGCCTCGGCGGTGAGTTCGAGATCGAGTGTGCCTGCCGTCGGATTGGCTTCGAGACCACAGACATCGGCCCAACCAATGTGCCCTTCCTCCCAGCGGCCATCCGTGAGTTGGTGTGCGTAGATGAGCAACTCCGCTGCCGGGCGCCCCACGAACCATGTCGCGACTGCAGCGAAGACGCAGGCGCCTCCGGCCAGCGCGAGCACCCACACCTTGGCCATCACGGCGAAAAGCACCAGGAGGGCGCCCCCTAACATCCACCCGAAGGCCATCCGAATGGCTAGATCCGAGGATACCTTCGGCAGTGACAGCCGCCCCACCGTTGAGGCGAGCGGGACGCGAACGGGCTTCACGGCACCGGCGGGCTGGGTGCGCGAGCGCATGGCCTCGGCAGCAGCCTGCGTGGCGGCCTCAATGACGGCCTCGGCTTCGATTTCGTCCCGGTGCGCGGGGTCCGTGAGCACCTCGTAGGCGCGACGCACCCGGATGAAGGCCTCAACTGCTCCAGGATCGGGGTTGCGATCGGGGTGCAGATCGCGGGCAAGCCGACGGAAGGCACGGCGAATCGTACTCCGGTCAGCCTCCGGGGAGAGGCCGAGTTCGGCATAGAGCTCAGCAGAAACGGTCATGGCCACCCATACAGCGGTAATGCGCCCAGGTATACCCCAAGGCAGGTGCCAGCCTCGCACCAAGCTGCTACAGCCGCCCTTCCCCGTTGCGCTGGGGTGACATGGCGCCACAGTAGCTGGAGCGAACCGTCGCCTCGGCTAGGCTCTGGCCGGTAAAAAGGACTACCGACCTAATCCTGATCGGCCAGCAAATCCAGCGACTTAAGCACGCTGCCCACTGTGTTACAGGCACGGCGCGGGACTCCATTCGGGGTGCCCGCGCCCCTCCCAGCACCGCACTTGGCGTCCCACCTCGGTGAGGGTCCACCGACCATCCGGTTCCGGCGCATACACCAACTGGAGGCGCTCCGCGGTGATCGAGTCATCGAGGAGCCCGCTTAGCGTCACGAGCACGACGAGGCGGTCCTCACCTCGCTCGATGGTCTCGACCTCGACATCGTCCACCTCCGCTTCCGCGAAGTAAGCGCGGGCCGCCGCCTCGGGGTCCGATCCGCTCAAGGCCTCAGCGGCTTCAAGGTAGGTGTCGGCGGGGGCATACGCCGCCGAGGGCTCGCCTGGCTCATCCTCCACCGTCTCAGGCACTGCACTGGTGGGCGCTGGGGTTTCGCGCAGCGCCGACTCGGAAGGCGTTTCCGGTGGGCCGTCTGTGCAAGCGACCAGCAGGAGGAGAACGAGATACAGCGCGCGCATGAGGGTAGATCAGACGAGGTAGGTGACGGCCTGCCGGAACGCTTCGACGTTTTCAGCCACGTCGCCTTTGAAGATGGCAGAAGCCGCAACGAGTACGTCGGCACCCGCTTCGGTGATCGCCCGCGCCTTGTCTGGCGTGACGCCGCCGTCCACTTCGAGGAGGGCGCGGGAGTCGGCCTCGCGCAAGAGGCGCTTGGCACGGCGCAGCTTGTCCGTCGTCCCACGGATGTACGACTGTCCCGCGAAGCCGGGGTTGACCGACATGATGAGGAGCAGGTCGAGATCGGGCGCGATCTCTTCGACCATACCGAGCGGCGTGGCCGGATTGAGGGCGACGCCCGCCTTGCAGCCCAGTTCTTTGAGGGCATGGACCGTCCGATGCAGGTGCGTGCAGGCTTCCTGATGCACCGTGATGATGCGCGCACCCGCCTCGGCGAAATCCTCCAAGTACCGATCCGGGTCGGCGATCATCAGGTGCACGTCGAACGGCGCGTCGTACTCTTCGGAGAGCGCACGGAGGCCCTTCATCACGGGCGCGCCGAACGAAAGGTTGGGCACGAAATGCCCATCCATCACGTCGATGTGGAGCCAGTCGGCTCCCGCGTCGAGGGCTTCGCGGCAGTGGTCGGCGAGGCGACCGAAATCGGCGCCGAGGACGGAGGCGGAGAGAATCACAGCGGGCTCAGTTAGCGACGACGGAAAGGTACGGCCCGAGCCGCTGCGTGCCGTGCGTCGGCGCGATGACATCGGTGTGGTGAATGGCGCGGACGAACGCAAGCATCTCGCCCAGCCGCCGGTCGAGGGCACGCACGGCTTTGGCAGTGAACCGGATCAGTGCGTCCGGGGCCGAAACAAAACGCGGCGTTTTGTTCACTGCTGCAAACGCCCGTTCACCGATAGCCTGCCGCGTCAGCACCTCCGGGCCTCCCACTTCGATCAGAGGCGCTACGCCTTCCAACGCCTCTGCTAGGACATCGGCCAGGTCGGCCGGATGGATCGGGTTGGTGCGCGCCGTCCCGTCGCCGATCAATGGCATCACGCCGAGCCGCGCGAGCGGCAAGTAGGCCTCGAATGCGGAGAAAAAGCCCGTCGGCCGCACAATCATAGCGTCCATCTCGGAGCCCTGCACCA
>JABDIZ010000080.1 GCA_013003465.1 Rhodothermaceae bacterium | reverse complement strand
GCTCGGTGCGGGTGGGGTAGTAGGCCTCCAGCACTGTGATCGCGTCGAAGAGGCGGGAGCCGCGTTCGTCGTAGAAATACTTGCTCGGCAGCGTCTTGGGCGAAGCAGCGAGACCGTCCAAGACATCGTGCAGCAGAGCCGCATCGATGTCCTGAAAGGAGAGGGTGGGGGAACCGGGCATGGGGTTGATTCGGTCAGCGAGGAAGGGCGAATAGATGGGCCTCGGTTTCGAACGCTTGATTGGCAAAGGGGACGACCTCGTCCTCTCCTTTGATGTGGAGCCACAGCTCGTAGCGTTCCGCTCCGATGAGGTCGAGCACATCCGCGACAGACGCGCCAAAGCGCCGCATCGGATTCGGATGGAGCTCGATATGCAACTTGGGCGCATGCGCGAGCACCTGCTGTGCTCCCTTGAGCACTTCCGCCTCGAAGCCCTCCACATCAATCTTGACGAGCGTGGGTCGGATATCCGCGTATGCGTCGAGCGGGACCACGTCGACTTCAACGCCGGATCCCGCCTTGCCCGTCACCTGCGCATTCGATTCATCCGTGATCCACGTCGTACCGGTTTCGGCGCCGACGGCTTTGCCGACGAGCGTCACGTGATCGAATCCGTTGAGTTCGATGTTCTGGCGAACGACCTCCACGTTGTGCGGGACCGGCTCGAACGTGACGATGCGACCCTCTGGGCCGATCCAGCGAGCGAGGAAGAGCATCAATTCGCCGTGGTGCGCCCCGGCCTCCAGCACCCGGTCGCCCGGTTCGACGACGCGATCGCGCAGAAATGCGATCTCGGTCCAATCCCAGCCTCCTCTCAGCCACCCCTCGCTGGTCCGGTCGCCGACGTAGAATTTGAAATGCTCGCCGAAGTGTTCCTGCTCGCCGACGTAGGGCTCGAATCCCCGGTTGTTCCAGCGAAACCGGCCATTTCGGACGGCAATGCGCGCGGACTCGGGGAGGAGCCGGGCCAGTTGCTTTTTCAATGAACTCACAACGAAAGGCAGGGTGGAAGAAGGGGAAGAAGCTACGCTCATCCCGGACCGCGCATCAGAGGCTCTTGGCAAGGCGGAGGCCGGTGAATTGCCAGGTGGCCGCCGGGTGGAAGAAGTTTCGGTAGGTCGGGCGGATGTGCGTGCGGCTGGTGGCACAGGAGCCGCCGCGCAGGACGAACGAGCCGTTCATCCATTTGCCGTTGTATTCGCCGAGCGCCCCGTCAACGGGACGGTAGCCGGGGTAGGCCGTGTAGGCGCTGTGCGTCCATTCCCAGGTGTCGCCCATCATCTGCTGGAGGCGCGGCGTGGAAGGGGCACCATCGCCCTGGCTGATCGGCTCGGCAGGTGCCGGATGCAGCCGCCCACGCTCGACAAAGTTGCCTTCCGGGAGGCCGTTGCCGTCCCATACGGTGCGGGCGGCAACTTCCCATTCGAACTCACTCGGAAGGCGCGCGCCGGCCCAGCGGGCGTAGGCGTCGGCCTCGAAGTAGGAGAGGTGCGTGATGGGCTCGTGTGGGTCCACGCGGCGCATGCCCTGGAGTGTGAAGTGCCACCATTCGCCGTCGCGCTGTTCCCAGTAGAAGGGTTCTGTCCAGCCTTCAGCGTCGACCGTCGCCCAGCCCTCGGAGAGCCAGAGCGGCGTGTTTCGGTAACCGTCCTCCTCGATAAAGACCATGAACTCGCCCGCTGTCACGAGGCGGTGGCCGAACGCAAACGGTTCGACGAACGCGCGGTGGCGCGGCCCTTCGTTGTCGAAGTGAAAGCGCTCACGGCTCGTCGTGCCGCCCGGGACGACGCCGATTTCGTGCAGGCCTTCTTCGAACGACACCCAGGCGAGCGGGCCGGGGTCGAGCGTCGGGGCGTGGTCGTGTGCCCGGTAGACCGGCCGGAGCGGGTTAACCGAGAAGACGTGCTTGATGTCAGTCAGCATCAACTCCTGGTGCTGCTGCTCGTGGTTCAGCCCGACCTCGATCACGTCGGCGATCTCTGGATGCGCGGTCTCGTCGAACGCGTCAAGGAAGTGCCCCATCGCTTCGTCAACGGCGTGGCGGAAGGCGAGCACCTCTTCCACGGTGGGGCGGGAGAGGTAGCCGCGCTGGGCGCGGCAGTGGCGCTCGCCCGCCTGCACGTAGTACGAGTTGAAGAGGAACGGGTAGGCCTCGTCGTAGAGCGTGTAGCCCTCGGCGTAAGGCTGGAGGACGAAGGTCTCCCAGAACCAGGTCGTGTGGGCCAGGTGCCACTTGGTGGGGCTCACGTCCGTCATCGACTGGACGACGTAGTCCTCGGTGGCGAGCGGCTCGCAGAGGTGCTCGGTAAAGGCGCGGACAGCGGCATAACGTGCCGCGAGGGTGTCGGTAACGGTTAGGGGAGGCATAGCTGGAGAGGAGAGCGGGGCGGGGCCTACGCACCGGCGAGCGTGGGGTTCGGGGTTCCCACGCTACGGATTCCGCTCGCCAACGGTCTGTCAGCGGCGAGACTCAGGCGAGCGTCGTTTCGACGTGGATCTCGGCATGGAGCGTTCGATGCACCGGGCACTTGTCGGCGATTTCCAGCAGCCTGGCGTGTTGCTCCGCGTCCAGGTCGCCCTTGAAGGAGAGCACGCGCGAGAGGCGGTCGATCTGGCCACCCTCGGTTTCGCAGGCGGCGCAATCGTCGGCATGGACGCGGTCGTGGGACACGCGCGCGGTGACGCGCTCCAGCGGCCAGCCCTTGCGCTCGGCGTACATCCGAATGGTCATGGTGGTGCAGGCGCCGAGGGCCGCCGCGAGCAGGTCGTAGGGCGTCGGCCCTTCCTCCGTGCCGCCGACCGATTGGGGTTCGTCGGCCACGAGAGCGTGACCCCGTGCGTGGATCGTCGTGCGGAAGCCCTCGGCCTCCGTCGTGACGGTGACCGTCGGGTCGTCGTACGTCATGGAAGGGGTAGAGGCGGGTGCTTCGGCGGCCACGGGTGGGGCAGAGTCGTAGGGAACGAGGTAGCGGGTGGCCCAGGCCGCAAGGACCTCGGCGACGTAGCGTGCATCCTCAGGATCGGTGAGGAGATGATCGGCCCCATCCAGGGAGACGAAGCTCTTGGGATGCTTGGCGGCCCTATAGATGTGCGCCGCCTGCTCGATCCCGACGATCTGATCCTGCGGGGCATGGAAGATCAGAAGGGCCTTGTCGAGCCGCGCGATGCGGTCCGCCATGGCCTCGTGGCTCGCAAGGTCGGCGAGAAACTGCTGGCGGATGCAGAACGGTCGTCCGCCGATACTGACCTCCGCTTCGCCCTTCGCGGCGATCTCGGGCTCGGCGTGCGTGAACAGGTGGCGGACGTGCCCTGGATCGCACGGCGCCCCAATGGTGGCGACGGCACGGGCGCTCGGGATCTGTTCTGCTGCCGCCAGGACAGCCGCGCCTCCGAGCGAGTGGCCAATCAGCAGCTGCGGGGCATGGTATTCCGCTTCCAAATGCTGCGCGGCTCGCACGAGGTCGTCGAGCGTCGTCGAGAAGGAGGTGTGTTTGAAGTCGCCCTCGCTCTGGCCCAGGCCGGTGAAGTCGAAGGCGAGGACGGCGAAGCCGCGCGCGGTGAGCGCCTTGCCGATGCGGCGGACGGCGTGCAGGTCCTTCGAGCAGGTGAAGCAGTGCGCGAAGAGGGCGTACGCGAGCGGCTCTCCCTGGGCTGGGCGGTCGAGCCGCGCGGCCAGGTCATGACCGTCTGCGTTGACGAACGTCAGGCGTTCTGGCGAGGGGCGGGGAGACATGAGCAGGAGCGTGGGTGCAGCCCCAAGCTACCGTGGGCCTCATGGCCCTGGTGTAACGGAATGATGGCGCGTATCAGGACGATGTGCTGTCCGTTTTGGTATCCGAGGGGCTACTGCTGGCAGACTCGCTAGCCTTGGTTGGTTCTGCGGCATGGTCCGAGGAGCCCGTGTTACTGGCCCCGCCGTTGGTGCTCTTCCGCGCGTAGTCTGTCAGGTAGAAGCCGGTGCCTTTGAATTGCAGACCCGCGCCGCCCGAGATCACTCGTTCGACCGCCTGGCCCGTCTCGGGGTCCACCTGTAGCGGCTCGTCGGAGATTCGTTGGAAGACTTCGAAGGTGGTGCCGTCATTGCGGCGGTAGACATAGGTAGGCATAGCGGGGGGAAGACAGGTCGGAAGGCCACGGCGCCGAAAGCATCGGCCAACCGAGCGCGAACTCAAATCACCGCGTCATCGCTCAGTCCATCGCCAGCAGGCGCTCGATCACGTTGACGGGCGTGACGCCTTCCGCTTCGGCATTGAAGTTGGTCACAATGCGGTGGCGGAGGACCGGGATGGCGAGCGCGTCCACATCGGCGGCGAGGGGCGTCACGCGGCCATCGAG
>JABDIZ010000015.1 GCA_013003465.1 Rhodothermaceae bacterium | reverse complement strand
TCATCCTGCACGCGGACGTGGTCAATCACGGCATCGGCGCCGACGGCGATTTCGGTGAGGTGATTGCCGAACGTCTGGGCGCTGCCGCGCACATGCTGCGTCTCGATGATGCGCGCCTGGCTGTGCTGGCCGAAGACCATCAGGTGACGGCTCTGCACAAACGCGTCGGCGTCGGTGTCGATGATGTGGACGACATGGATCGGCCGCTCCACGACGACACCCTCAGGGACGTGGAGGAAGACCCCATCGAGGTCGAACGAGGCGTTGAGCGCGGCGAAGGTCTCGGTGCGCACGTCGGTGTAGCGCCCGAAATGTTCCGTCACGACCGGGTGCTCCGTGGACTCCCGCAGGCTGCCGACCGTCGCGCGGACGAGGCCATCGAGGTCAGAGAGGGCCGGGACGAACGCGCCGTTGACGAGCACGACGCGCGCGGCGTCGAGCTCGGGAATCGCGGTGCCCGCTACGTCGGCCTCGGTGAGGCTGGTCGTGCCATCGCCCTGGACGAAGGCGTAGTCGGCTTTGAGCGCCGGGCGGAGGTCGGTGTACTTCCAGGCCTCGTTTCTGCGAGTCGGAAGGCCGAGCGCAGCGAACGCGTCGCGCGCTTTGGCGCGGCGATCCGCGAACGGACGGGGCGCGCCGTCACCGCTGAACGCGCGGTCGTACTCCTCCAGCGCGCGGGCGTAGAGATCGGAGGTGGGAGCAGTCGTCAGCATTGGGATGGGTTTCGTCTGGCGTGTGGCGTGTTTCGTATCCCGTACTCCGCAACACGGACTACGCAACACGTGCTATGGCTCAAGCGGCGAGGGATTCGGCGCCGACCTCGTCCTTGATCCATTCGTAGCCTTTCTCCTCCAGTTCGTGCGCCAACTCCGGACCGCCCGAGCGGACGATCCGCCCGCCGAGGAGGATGTGCACATAGTCCGGCACGATGTACTCCAGCAGGCGCTGGTAGTGCGTGATGACGACGAACGCGCGGTCCTCGGAGCGCAGCTTGTTCACGCCGTCGGCGACGATGCGGAGCGCGTCGATGTCGAGGCCCGAGTCGGTCTCGTCGAGGATGGCGAGGTCCGGGTCGAGCATCGCCATCTGGAAGATCTCGGCGCGTTTCTTCTCGCCGCCGGAGAAGCCTTCGTTGACCGAGCGCTGCATGAGGCTGTGGTCGAGGTTGACGAAGTCGGCCTTTTCGCGCATCAGCTTGAGGAAGGCGGCCACGTTCATGTCCTCCTGCCCGCGGTGATGGCGGACCGAGTTGACGGCCGTCTTGAGGAACTGCATCGTGCTCACGCCCGGCAGTTCGATGGGGTACTGGAAGGCCAGGAAGAGGCCTTCGCGCGTGCGCTCTTCGGGCGCCATCTCCAAGAGGTCCTCGCCCTTGAAGGTCGCCGCGCCCTCGCTGATCTCGTAGTCTTCTTTGCCCGCCAGCACGCCTGCGAGCGTGGATTTGCCTGAGCCGTTCGGCCCCATGATGGCGTGCACCTCGCCCGTGTTGACGGTCAGGTCGAGGCCTTTCAGGATCTCGTGGTCCTCGACGGAGGCGTGGAGGTTGCGGATGGTAAGCATTCGGATGTCTGTGGGTCGTGTCGAATGAGAAGGGTGATGCTGAAACCAGACCTCGGACTGCGTAGCAACCCGAGGTAGGTTTGACGACTTAGCCGACCGAGCCTTCGAGCTGGACCGAGAGCAGCTTCTGCGCTTCGACGGCGAACTCCATCGGCAGCTTGGCGAGGATTTCCTTGGCGTAGCCGTTGACGATCAGGTTGAGCGCGTCCTGCTCCGAGATGCCGCGGGCCTGGCAGTAGAACAGTTGATCCTCGCCGACTTTAGACGTGGTGGCTTCGTGCTCTACTTGAGCGGTCGAATTGTGGATCTCGATGTACGGGAACGTGTGGGCCCCGCACTGGTCGCCGATGAGCAGCGAGTCGCACTGGCTGAA
>JABDIZ010000010.1 GCA_013003465.1 Rhodothermaceae bacterium | reverse complement strand
GTGGCCCGCCTTGGGGCCGCCACTACCTTCCCGCTCACCGAAAACATCGGCTTCAGCACCGGCCTCGACCTCGACGTGGCCTTCGATGGGCAGCAGGCCTACGTCTTCAACACCGGCGACCTGTCGTTCCACCCACGTGTCGGTGGTGAGCTGAACTACAAGGGCATCGTGGCGCTACGCGGCGGGATCTCCAACGTGACGCAGCACGACCGTTTCGGCACGCAGGTCACGCCGACACTCGGTGCAGGACTCAATATCAGCCGCGTGGCCGTGGACTACGGCTTCGGCGACTTCGGTGGGCTCCAGAGCGACCTCGGCTACTCGCACCGCGTCTCGCTCAAGGTGACGCTGGCCCAAGAACGCTTCCATCGCGAGGAGCGGTAGTACAACCGCTTACGGTAGACCGCTGACCGCCGAAAATTGGATGCTGTCGTCATCGGTGGTCATCGCGTCGCCGGTCGATCAGCAGCGTTGGCATACGAATCGGTCCGGTTCCGTCGTATGTTGGGGCACGCACCCCCCCGGAGCCGACTATGCATACCAACGACTGGAAAGGGCTCGGCGTGAGCCTCGTGGCTCACCTCGTGCTGCTGATCAGCTTCGGCGCCATCTTTCTCGGCGGCAAGCTGCCGGACCCCAATATCAACCTGATGGAAGTCGAACTGATCGACTTCGACGTGTCGAGCGCGTCCGCTCGGCCATCAGCGCAGGCGGAGCCGACCGACCCGCAACCGCCGCGCGAGGTGCCGCGTCCTGAACCGCCGCGGGCGCAGAACCCGACGCCCACACCGGTTACGCCGCCGCGGACGCAGGCGCCGCCCGAACCTACCGAGCGCCCCGTTCCGCAGCCGACGCCGCAGGAGAACACGGAGCCGCGTCCGCCGCAGCCGCCCGTCGAATCGCCGCGCGAGAACACCGATGGCGGCGGCACCCCCACCGGGCAGACGGGCGACGTGAGCAACCAACAGGATGGCGACGGGCAGGGCAACACGGGCACGTCCGGGATGTCGATCGAAGGGCTCGGCAACCGCCGCGCCTCGTGTCCCCGTCCGGCGTATCCGGGCGTGAGCGGCACCGTGGCCTACCTCGTCACCTTCGCACCCGATGGCAGCTATCGCGGCGCGCGACCGCAGCGGCGTGGCGGGGATGCCCGGCTGGAGCGCGCGGTGCAGCAGGTGATCTCTGGATGCCGCGCGGAGCCCCTGTCCGAAGCCGCCTCGCAGGTCAATCAGGACGGCGTCGTCACGTTCCGTTTCCGAAACTGACCCAGCGCTTCAGGTTCTTCAGTTCGTCCAGGGCGGCGTTCCCGAGCCCTCGGCCGATAAAGTGGACCGGCGATTCGGCCGGTCCGCTGAAGGCATCGGCGATGGCGTAGAGCGTACCCAGGGACGGTCGGGGTTCCGTGCTGATGGCGGTGATGGGGTCCCAGCGATCGGGGACGAACTTGGCCTTGAAGGCGTCGAGGCCGCGGAAGTTGTAGAAGCGGCGTCCGTGGGCACGCATCCATCGGAGGGAAGCCCGAAGCCACGCAGGATTCGGGGACGAGGCAGGCGCCCGCGTGGAGAGCGGCGACAGGCCGAGGGTGAGGTAGGTAGAGCCCGACTCGGCCGCGTCGCGCATGGCGGCATTGAGAAGGAGAGAGGCCGTGCCGTTCGGCGCGTCGTGGCCCCGGATGATCTGTTCCACGAGCCAGCCCCCGCGCGCAGGCACCGGCGTCAGCACGAGAAATCCGACGGGCTCTTCGGTGCGTGCTGCGACGAACACATGCCGGTCATCCAGCGCGCCGAGCGTGTCGGGTTCGACGAGAAAGTGCAGCGTCGGGAGACCCCGGTCGGCCAGCCATTCACCTAGGCAG
>JABDIZ010000404.1 GCA_013003465.1 Rhodothermaceae bacterium | reverse complement strand
TACTGACCACGACAAGCACCGCCGCGCACACCAGGAACAGGTAGACGGCGAACATCAGGAAGTTGATGCCGGTGATCATCCCGCCGAGGCCCTCCGTCGCGCCGGTCGCCTCCAGCACGAGACGAAGCGTACCGAGCACGAGGCCCGTCAGCAGCGAGGCCAGCGCGCCCTGCGCGTTCAGGCGGCTCCAGAAAAGACCGAGCAGGAACACCGCCGCGATGGGCGGCGAGATGTAGGCCTGAATGCTCTGGATGTACACGTAGAGCCCGCCCTCGGCGGCTTCCACGAACGGAATCCACGCCAGCCCGAGCACCGTCAGCGCGACCGTCGAAAGCCGCCCGACCCACACGAGGCGCCGCTCGGTCGCGCCGGGGTTGAGCTTCTTGTACACGTCCCACGTGATCATCGTCGAGCACGAGTTGAACACGCTCGACAGGCTCGACATCAGCGCGGCCAGCAGCCCAGCTACCACCAGGCCGCGCAGGCCCGCGGGCAGCAGTGTCGCCACGAGCGTCGGCAGCGCCTCGTTGGCATCGGCCAGCTCCATCCGCCCCTGCTCGGCGAGGGTGAAGGCCAGCAGGCCGGGCAGCACGAAGATGAACAGCGGCAGGATCTTCAGGAAGCCCGCGAAGATGGTCCCCCGCCGGGCCTCGTCCACGTTCCGCGCCGAGAGCGTCCGCTGCACGATGAACTGGTCCGTACACCAATACCATACGCCGAGGATGGGCGCGCCGAAGAGGATGCCCGTCCACGGGAAGTCGGGATCCGAAGCGGGCTTCCACATGTCGAGGAAATCGGGACCGACCGTGGCCGTGAGTGTGCCCCAGCCCCCGACGGCGTTGAGGCCGAGCAGCGTCACGGCCACCGCCCCGCCAATGAGCACGAAGGTCTGGAGCAAGTCCGTGTAGAGCACCGCGCGCAGACCGCCGAAGACGGTGTAGGCGCCCGTCACCAGCACGACGATGAGCGCGCCCGTCCAGAATGGCACGCCGATGGCGCGGAAAACGACGGCCCCGGCGAAGATGGTCACCGAGATCTTGGTCAGCACGTAGGCGACGATGGAGACGATGGCGAGGTACCAGCGCGCACCCGACGAGTAGCGTCGCTCGAGGAACTCGGGCATCGTGAAGACGCCGCTCCTGAGGTAGAACGGCACGAAGACCCAGCCCAGCAGCAGCAGGATGAGAGACGCCAGCACCTCGAACTGCCCCGGCGCGACGCCACTCACGGCCCCCGACCCCGCCAATCCGACGAGGTGCTCGCTGCCGATGTTGGAGGCGAACAGCGAGGCGCCGATCACGAACCACCCGACGTTGCGCCCGGCCAGGAAGTAGTCCGCCGAGTCCTCCACCCCCTTGCGGCGCTCGCGCAGCGTGGCAGTGATGGCAACGCCGAAGACGAAGACGAAGTAGAGGGCAACGACGGCCCAGTCGAGCGAGGCGAGCATACGCGGAGTGCGTTAAGGGCGAAGAGACACAGAGGTCAGATCAGTCTTGGCGGGACCAGGATGGTGTCGAGCACGCCTGCGTCGCGGACGCGCTCGAAGATGATGCGGTGCACCTCGTCGTTCTGGTGCACGCCGTCGCCGGAATCCCATCGGGAATCGAGGCCACCGTCGGGGGTGGCGGAGCCAGCCCAGACGTTCACGGCGCGGTCACCGAAGCGCTCCTGCAGCCAGTCGCGCACGGCGAGTTGCTTCTGGCGGCCTTCGTCCTCGCGCGGAAGCCGTCGTGGTAATCCAGACCGGCACGCCTGCCGCCTCGGCCACAACCGCCTCGAAGTTGCGCTGCTGCTCTTCGTTCGCAAACCACATATGCTGGACGTCTACCCGCATCCAGGCAGTATCGTTGAACCCTCGGGTCTCGGCATCGGCGATAGGTCCTTCAGCGTACTGCCAGCTGTCGTTGACCGTGACGCGGAGGCGAGGCGACTCCTGCGCGCGGGCGAGACTCGCGATGAGTACCGCCCCAAACATAGCCAAATAGACTACGAGCGGGCTCATCTGTCGCTCTCCAGCAGCTCCTGCACACAGCGGAAGCCAGTGTGAAAAAGGCTGGTCTCGGGCGTGGCGTGGCTCCGGGCGGATACGCGGTAGCCGTGGCAGTAGCTCGTGTGGCACAGGAACGACCCACCACGCAGCGCCTTTTCGCTCTCGGGCGTTGGCGTGAAGGGCTGATCGCGATCGGCGTAGGACCGGTACCAGTCGTCCGTCCACTCCCAGACGTTGCCACCGATGTCCGTCAGGCCGAGCGGCGTCGCGCCAAACGTGCCGACGGGCGAGGTGGTGAAGTAGCCGTCGTCGCCCGTGTTGCGGATGGGAAAAGTACCGTTCCAGGTATTGGCGTGGTGATGCGTGCCCTCGTGGTCGTGCGTAGCGAGGGAATCGCCCCAGGCATAGGGATGGCGGTCGTCACGAGCACCGCGCGCCGCATGCTCCCACTCGACCTCCGTGGGTAGCCGCTTGCCCTCAGCCTCGCAGAACGCGACAGCGTCGTTCCACGACACCTGCGTGACGGGGTGATCGGCCGGAGCAGGCGACGAGGCTGGGCCCAGCGGGTGGTGCCACGTCGCCCCCTCGGCTAGGTGCCATGCTCCGTATGCCATCACCCCCGCGTTGCCGAAGCGCTCGGCCTCGGTGGTGTAGCCCGTCGCTTCGACGAACGCTCGGAATCGCGCGACGGTAACTGGGCTCACGTCCATGAAGAACGGTGCTACCT
>JABDIZ010000399.1 GCA_013003465.1 Rhodothermaceae bacterium | reverse complement strand
CTGCTACGGGGGCCACTAGGCGCGGTCGTGCCCGCGGCGCGGTGTTCGTCCACGGTGGTGTGGGTGGTCCAGGTGCCGCGCGAGAGGACCTCGTCGCCGTCGAAGCCGAGGCGGCTCGCCATCGTCTTGATCTCGTCGAGATCGAACGTCAGATCCACGTGGTCGCCGAAGTCGAGGCGGGTGCCGAAGAGGGCGCCGTCCTGGATGGCCGTGCGCAGTGCGGCCTCGTCGGCCATGTGCTCGGCCACCTCGTCCGAGCGCATGTGCCAGTAGATGACGGCCTCGTAGAGCTTCGGATGGCGCCGCGCCGGGTTGTACTCGCGGAGGCGAACGGTGAGCGCGCCGCCGCGGCCCCACTGCTCGGCCACGCAGAACGGCCACGAGTCGCACCCGCTGGCCGTGTCGAAGCGCTGCCGGAGCATCCTCAGGCTCCGCACGTCCACCTGGAAGCTGCGCAGGTCGTTCGCGCGGAACGACTGGCTCCGCTGCACATCGCCGCTCTGGGCATAGGTGCCAAAGCCGTTCTTTACGGCGCCGCCATACACCTCGGGTTGCCCGGCAATGTCGAGCGTGTAGGTTGAGTAGCCGTGGTAGCGTTCGCGGTCGAATTCGAGGAAGACCTGCCGCGTGCCGAGGCTGCTGAGCGCGTCGCGGAACTGCGTGTACTCTTCGTTCGGGTGCGGCGTGTCGGCGCGGAACATGACCGTGCTGGTGCCGAGGTCGATGTCGTAGCGGTGCTTGTGCTGGAACCACGGCCAGTTGCCGGCGCCGATGCTGGCCCACGGGCTACCCGAGCGGTCGCCGCGCGCGTTGGACCAGCGCCCGTCGAGATCGCGTGTGGTCGTCACGTCCATGTGGCCGCCGGGCGGCACAGCCTGCTGGTCTACGACGAGGCCGCCCGTGATGTCCACGCGTCCCGTGTTCCAGTCGAGGTGCAGGTAGTCTTCTTCAGAGTGAATGATGACGAGGCCATCCCACGTCAGGCGCGAGCCGTTGCTGCCCAGGCTGATGGCTCCTTCTACGATGAGGACACCGCGGCCTTCCAGCCGCTTGCTTGGTGCAATGGTGAGCGGGCCGGTGACGTGGACGATCATCGGCGTCGAGCCGTAGTTCTGGTTGGTGCTGATGGTCGTGGCACCCGGCAGCGTCACATCGCCTGTTCTCTTCGCGCTGACGGCGGCGAAGTACAGATCCGACGCATCCGAGACGTTGAGGTCGTCTAGGAGGCCTGCGGACTGCATGTTGCTGTGGGGGCTGAAGGCACCGCCCAGCCCGGTAGCCCCGGCGAAGGCCGTACGCAGGTCGCGCTCCATCGTGGAGCGTGGCAGCAAGCTGTTCAGGTTCAACTCGCTGTGCCGGCGGCGGTCGTAGTGAACGCCGAGGGCATCGGCACCGCCGTCGATGACAGTGCCCGGTTCCACCGTGGCCGTCACGTACGGTACGTCGAGCCAGAGCGGGCCGGGGTAGTCCATCGGGTCGTACTCATACGTGCTGCGCACCGAGTGCTCGGCTCCTCCCGCATGCCCGGTGACCGTGTAGGTGACCGTCTGTGTACCGGCCGCATCGGTTGCGACGGTGTACTCATCCACCGAGAACCAGCCGTCCTGCACGTTGTGGGAGGTATACGGCGCCGCGGCTTCGAAGCCGTCGTCCGCAATCATCTCGTTGAGCACGAGGCTGTGGCCGTTCGCGGCGGCGTCGCGTGCCAGCAAATCGGCTTGCACTTCGCCGCGCTCGCGCGCGGTCTCATGCGAGAGGGAGCGTGTGCTGAACAGGAGGGTCGAGCCGCCGAGGGCGGCGGCGAGAACGAGAAGAAGCGTCAGTTTGCCCATGGGTTCGGGGGGCTCGGTAGCGTATGAGTCGGTAGCGTATGAGAATCATGCACGGAGCCCTGCGTAGTGCAAGGCTCCGCAGATGCCGGTCTAGATTTCGTAGCCGGGCGGTGGTGTGGGACGCGGCGGCGGAGGCGGTGGGGGTGGCGTAGGCGCCCGCGGCGGGCTTGCTGGCCTCGTGGTGGGCGGGGGCGTTGTGGGCGCCGGTGTTGATTCGGGTGTAGGAGAAGGCGGCGGTGGAGGAGGGGGCGGCGGCTCGTACGGATTGCGCGGCAGCGGCGAGTTCGGATTGGGGACCGGGCCGGGCGCTGGAGGCGTCGTTTCGGAGGTGATGTCCATCGCGAGCGGCCGGAAGGTGTAGGCCTGCCGCGTGAGGTTGCTGCGCGAGGTGGCCGCCTGATCCGCGGCCTGCTGGGCTGGTGCTGCGGTGCCTACCTCCAGGCTCACGCGCACCAGGCCAAACTCGTCCGGCGCATTGCCCGTCGTCGTTTCGCCCGTCATGTCGCGCGCGAAGAAGCGCACGTCGAAATCGAGCACGTTGACGGCGGTGCCGCCGGTATAGGTGTAGCCGGTCGCACTATTGGCATAGCGTGCAACGCGAAAGAGCGGCTGCGCCGTCCCGTTCACGGTGAGCGAGCGCCATGCGTCTTCGAGTTCGTAAGTGACGGCCACCAGCGGCGAGTTTTCGCCCAGGGATGGATCGGCGAGGGTGTGGAAGCGCACGCGTGTCGTCTGGCCTCCGCTCGCCCAGAGCCGTGGCGTCATGCCGCCGCGTTCGGGCCCTTGCATGTTCTCCATGTCGCGCTCGAACATGTCGACGAAGTCGGCCGTCTGGGTCTGCGCGGTGTAGTGCACCGTGGCTTCGATGGCCGTCTGGCCGCCGCGCTGTTGCACGAACAGCAGCGCCACCAGCAACGAGGTGCCGACGAGAACGGCGATGATGTGATCGAAAAGGGCTGTCATGGAGATCTAGGGTATCGGGCTACAAGGCTGAGAATGAAGCCAGAGGGAGCGATTTAGCCGTGGATGGCCTTCCACGCGGGGGTGACTACCTGCACGAGGCGGCTCACGACGGGACGGTTCACGTTGGTGAGGTTGACCGCCAGCACCGTGATTTCCTTGGCCAGCGTTGCCGACGCGGCGGCCCGATCCGGCGCGTCCATCTGGACGTAGCGCACGGAGGAGGCCACGAGCACTTGCACATCGGTGCCGTGCCAGTTCACGGCAACCGAGTCCGTGATGCCGTGGAAGTCGTCGAGGTCGTCGGGGAGGGAAGAGGCATCCTCGCCCGCATCGCCACCGAGGCCGAAGTTGGCGGCCGGTGTGAGACCGGTTTCGTCCGTGCGCAGCCCGCTTCGGCCCACATCGGCGTCGTCGAACGCAAACCCGGCGATTTCGAGGAGGCGCTGGCGCGCCACATCGGTCGCGGCCAGTTCCAACTCGCTGACGTTGGCGGTGTGCTCTACGTCAGCCGTCGCGCGGTGCTGGTTGAGCGCGAACATCGAGAAGGCGAGAATGGCGGCGAGGGCAAGGATGGTCTGCTGCATGGAGGGGGGTGTCAGGATGGGTCCGCTTCCTAAGAGAACCCTATGCCCAAGAGCTGCTCCTCGCCTTTATCCGCGCGGTATGCAACGCGGACGCACGACCGCCGCCCGTCGCCTCCGATCAGCGCGCGATAGCGTTACATCGGCGTCGCACCCGAGCGGTCTATTTTCAGCGGCCCGATCTGCCCGCATTTCTCAGATCGGGACGCGTGGCCGCGCGATCTCATCCTGAGAGCGCCCTACGCGGACGCGGACGCGATGACCTCCAGATAGGCGCGCACGGCCGCGTCCAGGCCGATATGCAGGGCGTCGGCGACCAGTGCCTGCCCGATCGATACCTCGTGCACGGTGGGAATCGCTCGGAGAAATGGATCGAGGTTGTCCAAATCGAGATCGTGCCCGGCGTTGAGGCCGAGGCCGAGGGCCTGCGCCCGCTCCGCCGCCGCCACGTACCGACTGAGCACGCCCTCGGCATCGCCCGTGGCAAACGCCTCGGCGTACGGGCCGGTATAGAGTTCCACCCGGTCCACGCCGAGCGCCGCCGCCCGTTCTATCGCCTCCAGGTCCGGGTCCATGAACAGGCTCACGCGGCTGCCCTGGGCCTGGAGCCGCTCGACGAGCGGCCGCAAGCGCGCGGTCTCCTCGGACGTGAGCGCCCAGCCGTGATCCGAGGTGCGTTGGCCCGCCGCGTCCGGGACGAGCGTGGCCTGTACGGGCTTCGTCGTCTCCAGAATCGTTACGAAGCCGGGGTACGCGTAGGCGCCCCTCGTGCCGGGGCCAGCGAAGGGGTTGCCCTCGACGTTCAACTCGACGGGAAGCCAGGCGGCCAACTCGATCACATCCTCCGCGCGCGCGTGGCGGCCGTCCGGGCGCGGGTGCAGCGTGATGCCGTGGGCCCCGGCACGGATGCATGCCTCCGCGGCCGCACGTACGCTGGGGCGCCCCCCGCCGCGGGCGTTGCGCATCAAGGCCACCTTGTTGAGGTTGACGCTGAGGCGCGTGGGATGGGGCAGAGGGGGCTGTGTTCGTTCGGTCATAGAGGGCAACTTCGGTGTAGGAACGGGGTCTTTGCAACCGGCCGGGTGCGCTGCGCTGTCTTGCATTAAAGCGCGCGCCACGGCTATACTGTTCGGCCTGCTCGACCCGGTCGGCGCGCGGCCGTTTCGCCGTTTTGCTCGCCCTCCCGGAGCTGTTCACCCAAGCGCCTCTTCAGGTCTCTGCGCCATGCGCCTCGCCATTCAGCTTGTCCTCGCCGTTGTTATCGCCATCGGCGCGTACGCGCTCTACCGGACCATCACGGACCCGTGGGAAGAGTACCAGGAAAACGAGTTGCAGACCGAACTTACGCGCGCACGGATGGACCACATCCGCACCGCTCTCATCGAGTACCGTAGCGCGGACCGCGACTACCCCAGCACGCTCGACTCGCTCGTGCTGTTTGTTCGGACGGACTCGGCCTACATCGGCGAGGACCTCAACGAGGTCTTCCCGATGCCCGGCGGCCGAGCCTTCGTCCCGGACTCGCTGCCGTTCTCCCCGCGCACGGGCAACCCCTTCGTCTACCAGCTCGTCCGCGACGATACCTCCGGCGTCGAGATTTACTACCTCCAAGACCCCGACGTGCCGGAGGACTTCATCGGTGCCGAGACGCCCGACCCCGCGCGCCGCAACGCCGCGTCCTGGGAGTAACCGCTCTGCCCGGCGCGGCCGCTCCCTTTCCGGCTGCCTGATGGACGACGCCACCGCCTCTGCGTTCTTCGGCCCCGACGCCACGCTCACCGCGATTGCGCTGCGCGGTCCGGCGCTGCACTACGCCGAGGTCATCCAGGACCCCGATGGGACGCAGGCACTGCGCCGCCTCGGCGTCTGTGACTTCGATTTCAACGTGGACGAGGCCGTGCTGGGCCTGACCGGCCCCACGCACCTCGATGTCGTGATCGAGGCCGTCAAGGACGTGTTTCGGGTGAGTACGGCGAAGACGTTGCTCGTGGCGGTGCACCCGACGGGGCTGCCGAGTTTCTTCAGCCCCCTACCCGAAGGCCTCGCGCCGCCGCAGCGCTACGAGCAACTCCGGCAGGAAGCCGCGCTCCTTGCCGACGTGAGTGCCACGCAGCCCGTGCGCATCCGCGCCGTGCCCGTGCGCACCGAGACGCTGGTGATTGAGCAGGTGCCTGCGGCGCACCGCTGGCATCACGTGCTCCACGTACCGGAGCCCGTGCACGCCCGGCTCGCGCTGATCGGCAAGGCCCTCGGGGTGGGCACCTACGACCTCGTGGACTCGACGCAGGCGGCGGCGGCGGTCGTCCGGGCGCTCGACGCGCGTTCGCCCATCCCGATGGACGCGCAGCCCTTCACGCTGGCCCTCGGCGCGTATCCGTCGCATGTGGAGATGGCCGTCGTGCATGGCGGGGCCTGGTACCACGGGCACCACGGGCCCATCGGAGCACCTGAGGACGCCGCCTATTTCGCGGCGGCCATGCTGGAGCGCGTCGGGCTCTCGACCGAGAAGATCGGGCGGTTCGTCCTCTACGGCGAGATGCCCAATCCGGAGCACTACCTGCTGCTCGCCGATTTGCTCGGCTGCATGCCTCAACTGCTCGATCCGCTGGCCGTCTACAACCGAACGCCCGCGGGGGCCGACCCGGCCGCGCTGGCGGCCTACGTGCCGTGCCTCGGGGCGGTGTTGCGGTAAGCGGTTTCAAGGGGGACGTGCTCCAGGGTTCGGGTTGAGCCTCGGACGATCATGCACCTCGCAACCGGGAACCAGCAACCCGCCAACCTGACACTCGCCGACCATGCGCATCATCGGGGGACAGTTCAAGCGGCGGACGCTTCAGGTGCCCAAAGGCCACGACGTGCGGCCCACCACCGACCGGGTGCGCGAGGCGTTGTTCAACCTCCTCCACGCGCGGCGGTCGTTGACGGGCGCGCGGGTGCTCGACCTCTTTGCGGGGAGCGGCGCCTTGGGGCTCGAAGCGATCAGCCGGGGTGCGGCCTCGGTCACCTTTGTGGACGCCGACCCACGCGTGCTCCGGGTGGCTCGTGCCAACGCCACGTCGCTCGGCGTCGAACGCGCCTGTTCGTTTTTGCGGGCGGATGCGCTGGCTCATCTGCATCGGCCATCGGGCGCACGCTACGACTTGGTCTTCGCTGATCCGCCCTACGACCTCGCCGCCCTACCCGCCCTGCCCGCGCTCGCCCAGCCGCATCTGGCCGACGAGGGATTCTTCGTCCTCGAACACGACACCCGCCACGACTTCGCCGAGCACCCCGATCTGGTGGTAACGCGCGCGTACGGGCGCACTGTGATTAGCATTTTCGACAGCGGAGTCGGATCATCGTAGAATCCTGCGCCCGATGCCTCCGCCTGCTCCTATGAAACGCGCCCTCTACCCCGGCACCTTCGACCCCATCACCCTCGGCCACCTCGATGTGCTCGCGCGGGCGTTGCACCTCTTCGACCGGGTCGAGGTGACGGTGGCGGTGAATGCGGCGAAGACGACGCTCTTCACCCTGGAGGAGCGCGTGCGCCTGATCGAGGCCAGCGCCGCCGGTCTCGACGGCGCCGAGCGGGTGACGGTGACGGCCTTCGAAGGGCTCCTTGTGGACCACGCGCGGGCGCAGGGCGCCGTCGCGCTCATCCGTGGGCTCCGGCAGGTCTCCGACTTCGACTACGAGTTTCGGATGGCCCTCGCTAACCGCCGCCTGGCGCCCGAGATCCAGACGGTCTACCTGATGCCGAGCGAAGACCACACCTTCGTGGCGGCCTCGCTCGTCCGCGAGATTCACCGCTGGGGCGGGGACACGTCCTCGTTCGTGCCGGAGGCCGTGGAGCGGGCGTTTCAAGGGCTTCAGGCTCAGCGCTGAACGCTGGGTCATACAGGTCTGATGCAGTTCTGCGCGAAGCCTCGAGCGCTGAGCCTCTAGCCGTTCCGCGCTCGGTATCTTGGGGCGTTCGTCGCACCGCCTGCCGCTATGCCTGTCGAGATCCCGTCGCCGCAGCCTCTCAACCCTCACGTCGCGGCGATGCAGCCGTCGGCCACACTCGCCATGTCGGCCCGCGCGAAGGCGCGCCGCCGCGCCGGGCACGATGTGATCTCGCTCTCGGCCGGGGAGCCCGACTTCGACACGCCTGCACCGGTCGTGGAGGCGGCGCATCAGGCGCTCCGCGAGGGCTTCACGCACTACACGCCCAACGCGGGCATTCCCGAGCTGCGCGAGGCCATCGCCGAAAAGCTCCGCCGCGAGAACGGCCTGGAGGTCGAGGCCGCGCAGGTGCTCTGCTCCAATGGCGCCAAGCAGTCGGTGGCGCAGGCCGTGCTGGCGCTCTGCCAGCCAGGCGACGAGGTGCTCATCCCGGCGCCGTACTGGGTCAGCTACCCGGAGATGGCGCGGCTCGTTGGGGCCACGCCCGTGATCGTCGAGACGACGCCGGAGTCGCACTACACGATGACGCCCGAGCAACTCGATGACGCGATCACCGAGCGGACGCGGCTGCTCGTCTTCAACTCGCCGTCGAACCCGACCGGCGCCGTCTACTCGCCGGAAGAGATGGCTGCACTCGCGGAGGTGTTGCAGGCGCATGAGCGGGTCTTCGTCGTGTCCGACGAGATCTACGAGTACGTGCTCTTCGACGCCGTCCACACGACGTTCGGCGCGCTGCCGGGGATGGCCGAGCGGACGGTGACGGTCAACGGCTTCTCGAAGGGCTACGCGATGACGGGCTGGCGTCTGGGCTATGCCGCGGGGCCGCAGTGGATCATCAGCGCGATGGCGAAGGTGCAGAGCCAGTTCACGAGTGCGCCCTCGTCCATCACCCAGAAGGCCGGATTGGCTGCGCTGGCGATGAGCCGCGAGCCCATCGAGGAAATGGTCGCCGCCTTCCGCCGCCGCCGCGATTTCATGCTCGACCGGCTCGCGCACTGGCCGGAGGTGGACTGCCCGAAGCCGGAAGGGGCCTTCTACCTCTTCCCCGACATCTCGTCGCACTTCGGCCGGACAGCCTCCGACGGGACGGTGATCGGCGGAAGCGAGGACTTCGCGATGTACCTGCTGGAGCAGCACGATGTGGCGACGGTCGCCGGGCATGCCTTCGGTGCCGACTACGGCCTCCGTCTGTCCTACGCCGCCTCGATGGAGGATCTGGAGAAAGCCGCCACCCGCATCGAAGCGGCGCTGGATGGGCTGAACTGACGGCGTCCGTCCGCCC
This sequence comes from Rhodothermaceae bacterium, assembly GCA_013003465.1. Classification (GTDB taxonomy): domain Bacteria; phylum Bacteroidota; class Rhodothermia; order Rhodothermales; family Rubricoccaceae; genus JABDIZ01. The sequence continues at coordinate 4,807 of JABDIZ010000399.1, read as the reverse complement.
GGTAAACTTTGCGGCGGGCCCTGCGTACAGGCGCCCCGCTCGTCCCTCCAACGCCGCCTGTTTCGTGGAACCTGATCCGCGCTCGACCTACACCTCGCCTGCCGCGCAGAGCATCCTGACGAGCTACGAGGCCCCGGCGCGCGAGCGTTATGGGCTCCACCTCGGCCTCTTCCTGCTCACCCTCGCCTCGATGGTCTACACCGGCGGGGCGCTTGTCGGGCGGCAGGCCCTCTACGTGCCTTTCGATCAGAACTGGGTGGCCTTCGTGCTGGATGGGGTGCGCTACGCCGTGCCGTTCATCCTCTTCCTGACGGTCCACGAGTTCGGCCACTACATCGCGGCGCGGCGGCACCGGATCGACGTTTCGCTGCCATACTTCATCCCGCTGGGGCCGCTCGGCTTCGGGACGCTCGGCGCCGTGATCCGCATCCGCGAGCCGCTCCGCCGCACACGCCAACTCTTCGACGTAGGCGCCGCCGGGCCGCTGGCCGGGTTCGTGATTGCACTGGGCCTGCTCGTCTATGCCGTCGCCACGCTCCCGCCGCCCACGTACCTGCTCGATGTGCCGGGCCACGAAGGAACCGTCGCCCACATCGCGCTGAACGGCGAGTTTCCTCCCTTCGCGTACCGTCCGGGTGTCCAGGCCATCCTCTTCGGCGACACGCCCCTGTTCACGATGATCCGGCAGGTGGTACCTGCGCTGCCGTCGCCGAGTGAGTTGATGCACTACCCGGTGCTGCTCGCGGCGTGGCTCGGCCTCTTCTTTACGGCGCTCAACCTGCTGCCGGTCGGCCAACTCGATGGCGGGCATGTGGTCTATGCGCTCTTCGGCCCCCGCATCCACGCCGTCGTCGCCCGCATCGCGACGCTGCTGTTGCTGCTCTCCGGCGCCATCGGCTGGATTTCCGATTTCCGTCTCCAACTCGATGCCATGACGGGCCTGACGTGGGTGTCGTGGCCGGTGCTGGCGATGCTGCTGGTCGTGTTCCTGTGGCGCTTTTTCGGAAACGACTGGCGCGCGGCCGTACCGGGGGCGGCGGTGCTGATGGCGCTGGCTACCGCCGTGGGGCTTGGGATGCCTGCGCTCGCGTTGACGGTCGGATACTGGGGCTGGATGCTGTGGGTGGGCCTCATTCTGTTCCTGATCCGGCTGGACCATCCGCCCGTGCTCGTGCAGGAGCCGCTGACGCCGGGGCGGCGCGCGCTCGGCTACCTCTGCCTCGCCCTCTTCGTGCTCTGCTTCTCGATCCAGCCGATCTACGTGCCGGTTTAGACGGTCATTGCGAGCGCAGCGAAGCAATCTCGTGGCCTTGAATCAGGCCGGCCTGATTAGCTGCGCTGAGCCCTGCGGGGTTGCTTCGTCGCGACGCTCCTCGCAATGACAGCCACCAAGAGGGCAATTCCCGCCGCCCGGTTGCCGCTGCCTGGGAGGTGCCCGTACCTTCTCGCCCGCTGTGCCACTCCCCGAAGCGCGTCTGTCCCCTCTGTTACGAGCGCCGTAGTTTCCCGTCTTGCCCGGTTCACCGCACGAGCCGACGCCAGGCTGTCTTCCCCCTCCCACTGCCGCTCGATGCCCCGCGCTTTCCGGCCCTTCGCCGCTGTGCTGCTGTTGCTCCCGCTCCTGGCGGGCTGCGACGACGCCCCCGGCCCGCCGACGCTGATCGGTGACCCGCCGACGCTCTCGGACTTTCAGCTCACGCCCCTCGAATTCGTCCTGACGGGCGGTCAGACGGCCGCCATTCCGCTGACGTTCAGTGTGGCGGTGCAGAACCCCGGCGGGGGCGCGGTGACGGTGCGCTACGTCGTACGGGCGCAGTTTGGCAACGAGGCGCTCGTCGAGGGTGACCTCACACCTTCAGGCGGACGCTTCACCGGCAACGCCACGCTCAGCCTCCCGCGCGGCGAGACGGGCCTCTATGTGGTCACGGTCGCTGTGCTGGGTGAGGACGGCCTTGGGAACGAGACCTCCGCGCTGCTCAACTTTGTCAACGGTGATCCGCAGCCGCCCGTCATCTCGCAGGTGGAGTTTCCCCCGATCGTTAATCCGCCTGCCGAGTTCGCAGTCGTCGCGACGGTCTCCGACCCCGATGGCCTGAACAACATCGCGCGGGTTACCCTCAACCCCGGCAACTTCGATCTGCTGGATGATGGGGGGATAGGCTCTATCAGCCAAGACGAGACGGCGGGTGACGGGCGCTTCACCATCACGTTCCAGGTGCCAGACGGCCAGCCCGCGGGCTCCGAGACGTTCACGATCCAGGCCTTCGACCGGGACGGCCTGGCCAGCGCCCCCATCGAGATCACGATTGACATCCAGTAGCCCCTGATGCGCTTGTTCTCTTTTCGTGCGCTCGCCCTTGGCGTCCTCGGCCTGACCGGCACGGTGGCCGCCCAGCCCATCTTCAGTGGCGGCATCGAATTCGACGGCTTGCCGCTCGGGGCCCGCAACGCCACGGCCAACCTCGAAGCCGAAGGCGGGCGCCTCTATGCCGGGCCCCGCCTCATCATCTCGGAGGACGGACAGACGTTCCGTTTCGAAGACGATCCGGTGTTCGATCCGTCGGTGCCCGAAGAGGCCCGCATCTTCTCACTCGATGTGGAGGGCGACGTGATCTGGGCCGGACTCGGCTACGTGGAACCCGAACCCGACGCGAACGGCAACACCGTCCAGGTCGCCGCCGGGTTTGCCTTCTCCACCGACGGCGGGCAGACGTGGGCCTACCGCTTCCCGCAACTCGATGCGCAGGAGGACGATACGCTCGTCTACGGCGTCTCGACGCTGGAAGCCGTGCCGGTCGTCGTGCCGCAGCAGAGCCCGCCGTTCGACATTGACGTCGAGGCGGCGACGGGTGACGTGTGGGTGGCTGGATTTGCCAGTGGCCTGCGTCGCAGCCAGAACAACGGACAGACGTGGGAGCGCATCGTCCTGCCGCCCGATACGACCGACCGCATCGACCCGACGACGCCCTACGACTTCCTCTACGCACCGACGGCGCCGGGCCTCCCACAGCAGAACGGATTCCTCGGCTTCGCCGTCCTCGTGGACGAGTCGGGAACGGTCTGGGCCGGGACGGCGGCAGGCGTCGCTCGCTCCGACACGCTCGACGCGGCCTCCGGTGATCTCGCCTGGCGCCGCTTTGCCTTCGACGGCACGAGCGGCAGTATCACGGGCGACTTCGTGGTCGCGATCGAAGAACAGCCGCTCGGCGATCCGACGCTGCCCGTGGGCGATCCAGGCAACCCGCGCAACCCGGTCTGGATCATCAGCCGCCCCGGTGATGCGGGCGGCGTGAACGGCCTCACCGTCTGGACCGGCGACGATGCCGACGGCCAACCCCTCTTCGAGCCGCGCTTGATCCCTGGCAACCGCGTCAACGATATCGCCTTCGACGGCACGAACGTCTATGCGGCGGGCAGCGACGGCCTTTACCTCTCGAACGATGACGGCGTCACGTGGCAGACCATCACCACCTTCCGCACGGCGCAGGGCACGGTCATCCCGCTTGGTTCGGTGAGCACCTTCGCGGCGGCCGTAACCAATGCCGGGACACCTAGCGCCACCGTCTGGGTGAGCACCGGCGATGGCCTCGTCAAGAGCACCGACGGCGGACAGACGTGGACGGCCTTCCGTGTCAACGTGCCGCCCGCAGGGGACGGCTCGGACGAAGCGCCAGAGGTCGAGTCCTACGCCTACCCGAACCCCTTCACGCCGGGCGCTGACGGCTACTGCCGCATCCGCTACGACCTGACGCAAGACGCCGGAACCTCACGGGTCCGCATCTTCGACTTCGGCATGCAGCTCGTGCGGGACCTGGAGGCTCCGGCTCGCGCGGGTGCCAACGAAGCCCTCTGGGACGGCCTCTCGTCCGACGGCACGCGCGTCGCCAACGGGGCCTATTTCTACGTTGTCGAGGCCGGAGGCACTACCGTGTCCGGCAAGATCCTCGTGCTGGAGTAAGCTGATGAACCGACTCGTCCTCCTCGCCTGTCTCCTCCTGTTCGGCGCGACCGCGGCGCACGCTCAGTACGCCGGATCGTTCGCGCGCTTCGGCTTCGGCGCTCGTGCGATCTCGATGGGCGGCGCGCTCACGGCCGACGTGTTCAGCGGCGCGAGCCCGTACCACAACGCGGCGCTCGCACCCGCCATGCCGACACAGGCACTCGAAGTCTCGGCGGCGCTGATGACGTTCGACCGGCAGTTGCAGCATCTCCAGTTCGCGACGCCGCTGCGGCCGCGCGCCGGCATCGCGGGGGGCATCGTGCACGGCGGCGTCACGGGCATTGACGGGCGCGACGGCAGCGGCTACCACACCGAAGACTACGCGACCAATGAGTACGCCTTCTTCCTTGCCTTCGGAACGCGCATCTCCGAGCGCATCGCGGGCGGCATCGGACTGCGCCTCTACCGCGCCGACTTGTTCGAGGGCGTGAGCCCGCCCACGTCGCTGGGTGTTTCGCTCGGCTTGACCGGCAAGGTTACGGACGATCTCGCGCTCGGACTCGCCGTAGACGACCTCCTTGCGAAATACGACTACGACACGTCCGATGTGCTCGGGAGCGGAGGCGGCGCGGGGACGGATCGCTTCCCCGTGCGCGTGCGCGCGGGCGCCTCCTACCGTGTGGCGGGCGGGCGCGGGGTCATCAACGCGGAGGTGGAGACGCAGGTGCAGACCACCGAGGTGGCCTCGGTCACCGGCATTGGGACCACCGTGGGCCTTCCCGCGCCCGAGGTGACCCAAGAGGAGTTGCGCTTCTCCGACGTGCAGTTCCGTATCGGCGGCGAACTCTGGCTCGCACAGCCCTTCGC
>JABDIZ010000390.1 GCA_013003465.1 Rhodothermaceae bacterium | reverse complement strand
CCGAAGGTGCCCGTGACCGTGCCGTCGGCGGGCCAGGGGAGGCGGCTGCGGTTGGCGCGGAACGAGCCGGTGAGGGTGACGCTGCGGCTCTCAGCCGGGGGCAGGGCGGGCGGCGCGGCGGGCTCCTCCGCGGCGGCGCTCGGGTTGCCCTGCGCAGCCTCGCGGCGGCGGAGTTCGGCCAACGCCGCTTCGCGACGGCTCTCCTCGGCGGCGGCTTCGCGCTGGCGCCGAGCTTCTTCCTCCCGGCGGCGTTCGGCGGCGACCAACTCGGCGACGAGGCCTTCGAGGGCCTGGGCGTCCGCTTGCCGCTGCGCCAGTTCCGATTCGAGCTGGCTCCGGCGGCGGCGGGCTTGCTGCACGAGGCCCTCGCGCTCGCGGCGGCGCTGCGTCAGTTCGCTCTGCTCGAACTGGCTCGCCGTCAGAAACCGTTGCGTCTCCTGCACGGAGGCGTTCAGCGACTGCTCGCGGAAGCGAAGCTCGGTCGTTTTCTCCGCGATACGGCTCACCTGGCGGCGGCGGCGCTCGGCGAACTGGCGGAGGTAGCGGGCCCGCGCCACCATCTGCGCGATCGTCCCGGCGGAGAGAATGAGGGCGAGGTCGTTCGGTCGCCCGCGTGTGTAGGCGTGGCGGGCGTGCTGCCGGTACGACGTGCGCGCCTCCTCGATCTCGCCTTCGAGCCGCTGGATGGACGAGCGGAGCGCGTTCGTCTCACGGCGCAGTGTGTCGAGCTGGCTCCGGTAGCTGTTGACCAACTCCTCGCGCAGCCTGATCTCTGTGCTGATGCCGTCCAGGGCGGCGAGGGCGCCTGCCTCTTCGGTCTGTGCCTGCTGGATCTGGCCCTGCACGCCACTGATCTGCTCGCGCAGGGCTTCCAGGCGCTGCTCGGTAGCCGCACGATCCTGCGCCGCCGCTGGGACGACGAGTGCGAACAGAAGAAGGACGACAGCACAGGGTCGCCCCGCGAGCGGGATGGACAGCATGGAGTGGGGGACGGTCAGGCCGAAGGCTCAGGATATCGGCGCGGACCCTGGAAGATAAAGTGGATAGCCCCCGATCCAATGGACCGATCCCAGGCGGCTCAATCGAGCCGGATCGTCTCCACGTCGCTGGGGCGCTGGAAGGGAAACGTGAGGTCATCCGGGTTGAGAATGAGCCGCCGATGCTCGATGACGATCTCCGAGGCGCTGGGCGGACTGGCCAGGGTGATCTGCCGTGGCGCCACGAGGCCCTCGATTACATCGAAGGCTGTGAAGGTGCGGCGGTTGAGCACGGTACCATCAGGGGCGAGTTCTTCGTAGGCCGTCACGCGCCAGAGGGCCGGGTCTACGGTGTAGCGACGGCGGACCTCGGTGCCCGGCTCGGTGAGGACATACGTTGCGGCATTCGGGGTGACCTGCCAGGGGACTTCGATCTCGGGAACGAGGTGGCCGATGAGTGTCCGGGCGAGCATACCGGGCTCGCCTGCTCCCGGCACGTAGCGGTCGGCCATGGCGAGCGTGCCCAGGTAGAAGCGGCGGTTGAGACGGTCGTAGGCGAGGAACGAGTCGGCGGTGACGAGGCCGCGCCCGACACTAATGGACAAGGGGCCGCGAAGAGAGGCGTAGACCGAATCGGTCAGGCTCGCGCGCAGGCTGGCCCCTATGCTCTGCGAGAGGCTCGGGCTCTCGATCTGGACGCGCGCCTCGCTGCTGAACGCGGTGAGGCCGTCCGTCGAGGTTGTCACCTGCTGGACGATCTGTAGCGCCGAGTGGTTCGGGAAATCGGCAGGAGCCTCGGCGTCAGGAGCGTTGCGGACGAGCGGGCCGGAGCAGCCGGTGAGCCAGAGGGCCGTGGCCAGAAGGCCGAGGGCAAAACGGGTGTGGTGCATAGGAGAACGATACCGCAGACGCGCTTACCGTCCGCTAGGAGGGCGTTGAGGATTAGAGTTCACAGGCGAGCGAGAGCGAATCGCGGCGCGGGCAAGGCGCTGGAGGAGAGCCCCGGATGACGTAAGCAATTCAGACCGCGGCGTGAGGCGCCTCGCGTAGCCCGGGCTCATGACCCTCAACGCCCACTCAGCTTCTCGCGAAGCGTTTCGTTGTCGGGATCAAGATCGAGGGCGCGTTCCCAGGCGGTGCGCGCCTCTGCGTCGCGGCCCTGAGCCGCATAGATGTCGCCCAGGTGCTCCAGCAGAATCGGGAACTGGTTGTCGGCTGCGACGGCGCGCTCGATGGCTTCCGCGGCCTCATCCAGGCGCTCCAGCTTGAAGTAGACCCAGCCGAGGGTGTCGAGGAAGTAGGCGTTGTCCGGGTAAGCTGCGACGGCCTCTTCTGCCATCGCTAGGGCATCATTGAGGCGCTCGCCCCGCTCTGCGAGGATATAGGCGTAGTTGTTGAGGGCAAGGGCGTTGCCGGGTCCCACCTCCAGTGCTACTTCAAAGGCGGCATCGGCTTCAGCCGTCTCGCCTAGCTCGTCGTGCAAGACGCCCTTAAAGGCGAGCAAACGGGCGTGGACCTTCGGCTGGTCGCCGTCCTCGGCGAGGATCTGGATGGCTTTGTCGAGCGACTGGAGGGCTTCGCGGGGACGCTCCGCCTTGGCCAGCGCATAGCCCTGAAGGCGGAGGAGCCCCACTTGGCCCGGAAAGAGCAGCAGGGCAGTCTCGGTGGTTTCAATCGCTTCCTCGATCTGGCCGTCGTAGAAGAACGAAGCGGCCGCCTGCTCCCAGACGCCGGGCTTGCGTGGGTCGTCGTCGAGGGCACGCATGAGGACCTCGGCCGCCCGGCCGTGGTCACGGGCGTGGTAGAGGAGGTCGCCGAGCATGAAAAGCGCCTCTGTCGGGGCGTTGTCGTCCTCGGCAAAGGGTTCGAGGAGGTGCAGCGCCTCGTCGGCGGCATCCGGATTGTCCTCGATCTGGGCATAGAGGAGCGCCGCCTGACGCAATCGGTCCTCGGGCGAATCGGTCGTCTGAAGGCCATTGCGCAGGATGGCTGCGCGTTCGGTCTCGCCCATCGCGTCGAGCGCTCCGGCGAGGAACAGCACCGCCTCGGAATCTCCAGCATCGCGGGCGACGAGTTGCTCGAACACGTCGGCGGCGTCAGGCCAGCGCGCGGCGTCGCGGTAGGCCATGCCCAGGCGGATCAGCAGCGTGCGCTCGTTCGGGACGGTCGCCACAGCCGCTTCGAGCATGCGCAGCGCGTTGGTCGGGTCGCCGAGGCGAGCATAGATGGCCTCCATCCGCAGCAGGAGGGCCGCATTTTCGGGGTCGAGCTCGAGGAGTTGCTGATAGGTACGAAGCGCCTCCTCGTACTGGCCCGTGCGCTCATGCAGGCGGCCGAGGTCACGGAGTGCCGCTGTGTTGGCGGGGGTCAGGCGCAGCAGGGCCTCGTACGTGGCGATGGCAGCCTCGGGCTGATTGGTCTCCGTCTGGAGCTTGGCGAGCGTGAGGTAGAAGTCGGGCTCGTCGCGGCTGTGCTCGACGGCCTCGGCAGCGAAGTAGAGTGCCTCTGCTGAATGGCCCATCGCCTTGTGCGACTCTGCGAGGGCCGCCAGGACGGCGGGCTCGCGCGGGCGGAGTTCGAGCACGCGGTCGAGTAGCGTGATGGCTTGCTCATGGTCCTCCAGAAAGACCTCGGTGAGGGCCCGGACGAACAAGGCTTCCGCCTGCGCGCTGCCTCGCGTAGTGTCCGCTGACTGGGCATACGCCGAGGGGCTGAGCCACAGGGCGCAGAGCATCGGCAGCAGACAGCGGGCAGAACGGCACATACAGGTAAAGCTACGCGAAGACGGCAACGTGTGATCTATCGCTGGACTGTGCGAAAGTTCGAGCGGGCTGCAGGAGAACCGAAGGATTTCAGAGAAAGAGGGTGTTGGGAGGAGCAGCCGCGCGCACTCGTCCCAGTCACCCTCTCAACGCTACCTTGCCGCCACTTCGTACGGCCCCCTACTTCGACTCCTTGTTCGCATGACGGCATCCACCCCTCGATTCAAGGCGCCCGACACCACCCTGATCATCTTCTCCATCATCGTCCTCGCGGCGATTCTGACCTGGATCATTCCGGCAGGAGCCTTCCAGAAAGCCGAGATCGAGGTGGAAGGCGCCGGGACGCGCGAGGTGGTGGTGCCGGGCTCCTACGCGCCCATCGAACGGGCCGACGAGAGCGTGGGGAGCCGCCTCATTCACACGGTCGCCATCATCTTCCAGGCGCCGATTCTGGGCTTCGTGGACGAGGACGCGGCGCCCATCATTGCGTTCGTGCTGCTGATCGGCGGTGCCTTCGCGGTGTTGCAAAAGACCGGGGCGGTGGACGCGGCCCTCCGGCGGCTCGTGCAGGCCTCGCAGCGCTCGCGGGCTATCGAATTGCTGCTGATTCCGCTGTTCATGGCGCTCTTCTCCCTTGGCGGGGCCGTGTTCGGCATGGCCGAAGAGACGATTCCGTTCGTGCTCATCTTCGTGCCGCTCGCGCTCGCGCTCGGCTACGATTCCCTCGTTGGGGCGGCGATTCCCTTTCTTGGCTCTGCCGCCGGGTTCGCCGCGGCGTTTTTTAATCCGTTCACGGTCGGCGTGGCGCAGGGCATCGCGCAAGTGCCGCTCTTCTCAGGCGTCGGGTTTCGCATTGTGCTCTGGGTCATCACGACCGGGCTGATGATCGCGTTTGTGATGACGCATGCGGCGCGCATCCGGCGCGATCCCACCAAAAGCCCCACGTATGCGCTCGATCAGAAGAAGCGGGAGCAAGGGTTTCACCTGAACGAGGAAGGCAGCACGCTGACGGGGCCGCAACAATCCGTGCTGACTATCTTCATGCTAGGCATTGCCATACTGGTGTTTGGCGTTCTTCAGTTCCAGTGGTACATCACCGAGATTGCGGCGCTCTTCATCGCCCTGGGCATCGTCATGGGCATCGTCGGGGGGCTCGGGGCGAACGGGACGGCGCGGGCCTTCATGGAAGGCGCGAAAGACCTCGTGGCAACGGCGCTCATCATCGGCATCGCGCGCGGAATTCTCGTCGTGATGCAGGACGGGCAGATCATCGATACGATTCTCTATAGCCTCTCTTCCGCGCTCGAAGGCGCAGGCTCGACGGTGGCCGCCATGTCGATGTTCGGCGTGCAGACGGTGATCAACTTCTTCGTGCCCTCGGGCTCAGGCCAGGCCGCGCTCACGATGCCACTCATGGCGCCGCTCTCCGACCTTCTCGGCGTAAGCCGGCAGACCGCTGTGCTCGCCTTCCAGATGGGCGATGGCTTCACCAACATGATCATCCCGACGAGTGCGGTGCTGATGGGCGTCCTTACCCTCGCCGACATCCCGTGGCCGACGTGGGCACGCTGGATCTTCCCCTTTCAACTCCTCCTGTTCTTTTTCGGCCTCATGGTCTTGGCGGTCGCCGTGCAGATCGGCTTTGCTTAAGACGAACTGGAACGTGCCTTGCATTCTCATGGTCGGATCTCACGGACAGCGTACTTTGTACCTTGGTAGGTCGTTAAGACCTCCGTACGACGCCCTGGTGTGGCAGCGCTGTCCATCCAAGACGACACTCTCTCTCAAGCCACCATCCTCCCCGATTCCATGAAGATCCTTACCCCCGGCCGTGCGCTGGGCCTGTTCGCCCTGTTGTTCGCCGCTTCCGCGGCCTTTGCCCAACCCTCGCCGGTTGGTGTCTGGCGTACCGTTGATGACGAAGACGGCGAGCCAAAGTCGCACGTCGAGATTTACGAACAGGGCGGCAAGCTGTTCGGTCGTATCCAGACCCTCCTGCCCGAAGGGCGCACCTGCTCGCCCTGCGCCGACGAATTCGAGGGCAGCGACATGCGTGGCGTGGTGATCCTGCGCGACATGGAGCAGGACGGTGACGGCTGGGAAGGCGGCACGATCCGCGACCCCAAGACGGGCCGGACTTACCGGGCGAAGATGTCGCTCGACGGTCCGAATCTGCTCCGCCTACGCGGCTTCGTCGGGTTCTCGCTGCTCGGGCGGACCCAGGTGTGGGAGCGCGTCCAGTAACGCTGCCCCACGCATAACGCGCGGTTAACCGAGTGCAACGCCCTCTGCCCTTGTCGGCGGGGGGCGTTGCCGTCTATCTTGGGGGTGTCCCCCCGGCGTGGGGCCGGGGTGTTAGCCCGCGGCAGAGCCGCTACGACCGCCTTCCCCATACGCCGCTACCATCCGAGGCGCCCCGCTGAGTCGGGGCGGAGACGGCCATGAGCGCGCTGAGTGGGCACGTCCTGGTGCTCAATCAGGATTACCGTGCCCTGGCTGTGTGCAGCGTGGAGCGCGCGCTCGTGCTGGTCTTTTTGCATAAGGCCGAGTTGGTGGAGGCCCACCCGGATCGGCTCGTGCATTCGGCCCGCTCGGCCTTTCCCTGGCCGAGCATCGTCCGGCTCAAGGCCTACGTGCGTGTGCCCTACCGGCGCATTATGCTCACGCGTCGCAACATCATCCGGCGCGACGGCAACCGCTGTCAGTACTGCGGCAGCCGCGACCGTCTTACGCTAGATCACGTGCTTCCCAAATCGCGGGGTGGTCCCGATACGTGGGAGAACCTCGTGGCGGCGTGCGTGCCATGCAACAACAAGAAGGGCAACCGCACGCCCGGCGAGGTCGGCATGCCGCTGCACCGCAAACCGTTCCGACCGTCGCACGTGATGTACCTGCGCGATTTTCTCGGCTCGCTGGACGACGCATGGAAGCCATATCTCTACGCAGCCTGACGCCGCTCTTGTTGCGTATTTCGTATTGCGCAGGGCGCCGACCCGCTTGCCTGGCGTAGGAGCGAACACGGAATACGTACCACAGAACAGCCAACATGAACTTCCTTTCGAATCCCCTCGTGGCACGGCTGCTGTGGGGGCTGCCGCTGCTAATGCTCGCCATTGCCATCGCCCTGACCGTCTCGGGGATGGAGCAGCGCGAAACGGCCGAGCAGGGCACGACGGTGGACGCTGAAGTAGTGAGCCTTAACGTCCGCGAGCGAGCCGAGATCACGCACGGCGCAGTGACGCTGCGCTATACGCCGCCTGCCGCTACAGCCTCTATCGAGCGCGAGGTGGAACTGCCGCTGGCCTTCCTCAAGGAACTCGAAGGGCGCGAGGGCGAGATCATCCCTATCCGCGTCCAGGAGGCCTCCGATCAGATCGTGCTCGGTGAGCACCCACGGGCGCAGTGGATCATGACGTTCAGCTTCGCGGCGATGGCCCTGATCGGCGCCCTCGGTCTTGCGTGGCTCGTCGCCGGGTGGAACCGATTCCTCCGCACGCATGGCGACCCGGCTGGCGACCTGGCTGGCGACCCGGCGGAAGTGAGAAGTGGCACGTGAGAAGTGAGAACGTTTGTGGCTGTTCCCCCTTCTACCTTCATCCTTGTGGTTCGTCAGGATACAGCGCGCCGACCTGTTCGGCGTAGCCGTTGAACATCAGCGTGGGGACGCGTTCCCCCTCGGTGTCGGAGAGGAGGAAGCGCTCGCTCGCCTGACTCCAGCGCGGGTGCGGCACGGTCGGGTTGACGTTCGAGAGAAACGAGTATTCGGCGGGCTGCAACTCGTTCCAGAAGGTCGGAGGCTGCTCGCGGGTGAACTCCAGCAACACGAACGCCTTCGGCCCTTTGTAGCCGTACTTCCAGGGGAGGGCGAGGCGCAGGGGCGAGCCGTTCTGCTTGGGAAGCGGCTCGCCGTACATGCCGGTCGCGACGAGGGCGAGGTCGTTCATCGCCTCGTCCATACGGAGCGCTTCGAAATAGGGCCACGGGTACCACGGCGAGTTGGCGAGGCCCGGCATCTGCTCGGGCCGGTTGACTGAGACGAAGCGCACGAAGCGGGCGTTTGAGTTGGGGGCACACTTCTCGATCAGCTTGCGCAAGGGGAAGCCGGTCCACGGGATGGTCATGCTCCATGCCTCGACGCAGCGGAAGCGGTAGACGCGCTCTTCGAGGTCCATCTCGGTGATGAGATCAGCCACATCCAACGTCATCGGCTGCTCGACCTCGCCGCGCACCTCAATGGTCCACGGGAACGGCTCATAGTCGGCCGTGAGGTGCCAGAGGTCCTTGAGGTCGCCCTGGTTGCGGAACTCGTAGAAGTTGTTGTAGGACGAGGCCGTCAGGCGCTCCGTGATCGGCCGACCGGGCTCGGGAAACCCTTCGGTGACCCGCATGGCCGGATAGCCGTCGCGTGGGGCGTTCGCCGGGATGGTGTCGAGCGGTCCATCGGGCCGAGGGCTGCTCCGTGGCGCCGCTGCCGAATCTGCACCAACGCTCGTGCCGTTGGCGTTCCCACAGCCTGCGCCGAGCGTGGCAAGCCCGATGGTACCGAGGCCGAGCGTGCGGAGCACCTGTCGCCGATTGAGGTAGAGCGACGGATCGGTGGCCGCCGAGTCGGGGAGGTACCAGTCGGGGCGGAGAATGACGTTGGACATGCAAGAACAGAGAGATGAGCAGAGGGCTCTGTACACGCTCGGCTGGCACCGGCGTTTCCCGAGCCCAGCCATGTGAGGGAATCGCGACGACTTACCCCTGGTATTCCGGATGCGCCTCGATAAACCGTTCCAACGACCGGTTGGCCTCCGC
>JABDIZ010000354.1 GCA_013003465.1 Rhodothermaceae bacterium | reverse complement strand
CTTCCGCACGACGCGCATCCGGCAGGACGATTCCTCGATCGTCTGCGTCCCCAACCAGACGTTCACGGGCTCGTTCATCACCAACTACTCGGAGCGCCGAGGGCGGGTCATCAAATATGAGTTCGGCATCCTGCCGAGCGCCTCGCCGAGCCAACTCGAATCGTTTCTCGAACAGGCCCGCGCCCTGCTCAAAGAGCACGTCAACGTACGCGAGGACAGCGTGGAGGTCCACCTGACCGGCTTCGGCGAGTGGGCCGTGCAAGTCCGCATCAAGGTGTTCACCGTGAGCACCGGCTGGAGTCTCTTTCTCGACACCCGCCAGGAGTTACTGCTCGGGCTCCTGCGCGTGCTTGACGAACTCGGACTCGCGCTGGCTCGCCCCTCCCGTTCGCTCTACGTGCACAACACCCCTGATTTCGCACTCAGTGATGGCGATGGTGCACGGGAGGCCCTGGCCCCACCCTCCGAAGACGCCCCCTCATAAAGCGAGGGGCGCACCCGAAGGCACGCCCCTCACCGGGCCGGTGGCTGGAGATAGCAGGAGCCGCCGGGCTTAGAAGTCGAGGTTGCCGAGGTCGTCCACATCGAAGGCGGCGGTGAAGCTGCTGCCGCCCGACCAGATGGTGTACTGGGTCCCTTCGCGGTTAAAGAGGTAGACCTGGTTGGATTCGTCGCGCCAGAAGGCGGCACCTACCGATGAGATGGGCGCATTGCCTCCCCCAAACTGTGCTGGGAAGCTGAACACAGTCGAGAAGGAATCGAACTCGGGCTGCCAGAGCTGCCACTGCGTGCCGTTCTGGTTGAACAGGACGATGCTGTTGCTCGCGAAGAAATCGCCTTCGAACGCGGCCCCGATGGACGTGAGATCGTAGCCGAACTCGTCGTACTCGTCCTCGAAGCTGGCGGGCGAGTCGAAGTCGGCGGTATCCCGCTCATAGTTCGTGAACGTATCCCCGTCCATGTCGAAGAAGTAGGTCTCGTCTTCGCCGAAGACATTGGCCGAGGCGGCCACTTCATTGAGCGGTATCAGACCGTTTTCGAGGTCATCGAGGTCGTCCGCATCGGTGACGGCCCCGGTGACGAGGTTGAGGAGGAGGAAGCGGTCGCCATCGGTGTTGAGCAAGACGATGCGGCTGTCGCCTGCATTGGGGTAGGCTGCTCCAATTTCGCCCGCTGCCGGGTTGGGCAACGGTTCAGGGTTAGGATTCGGGTTGGGATTGGGATTCGGATCGGGATCCGGCACGGCGTTGTCGCAGGCCGTAATACCGAAAGCCAGGGTTCCCACGAGCATGAGCGTGGGCAGGAAGCGGAGGCGAGACAAGAAAGACATGGTCAGCAGGTGGTTGGTGAAACAGGAAGACCCGGACGTGGCATCCGGCCTCACTCCCACACGCAGCAGTCCGCTGCAAAACCGATCACGGCCTCGCCATTTTTCTCGGCGCAGGGATCAGGTCGAACCGTTATCTGCCTGTATCTTGCCCATACTGCTCCACAGGGCGCATCCATGGCGGACCACCACGACATCACGGCGCTCCTCGTCGAACTGGAGGGCGGCAACCGCACCGTTGTCGACCAGCTCCTGCCGCACGTCTACGACGAGTTACAGGTGATGGCGCACCGGCAGCTCCGCGGCGAGCGCTCGGACCACACGCTCAACACCACGGCGCTCGTCCACGAGGCCTACATCAAGCTGGCCGACCAGGACCAGGCCACCTGGCAGAACCGCGCGCACTTCTTCGGCATTGCGGCGCTCGCCATGCGGCGCATCCTCATCAACTACGCGCACAAGCGGAGAGCCGAGAAACGGGGCGGCGGCGCGGTCGTCGCCACGCTCGTGGAGGGCGAGGTCGCCAAGGAGGCCCGCGCTGAGGAGTTGATCGCCCTCGACGAGGCGCTCGACCGCCTCGCGCAACTCTCCGAGCGGCAGGCCAAGATCGTCGAGTTGTGGTTCTTCGGCGGCCTGACGCAGGAGGAAATTGCCGAGGTGCTGGACATCTCAGTCCCCACCATCCGCCGTGACTGGCGCATGGCCCGCGCCTGGCTCAGCCGCGAACTCGGCGACGAGGCGGGCGCGCCGCCCAACGCGTGATCGGTTTGGGCCGGCTTTCCGGCGTGTACCGGTACACCCCATGCCCCCGACTTCCCTCTTGCCATGACCAAGGAGCGTTGGACGCAGGTGCAGGCTCTGTTCGAGTCGGCCCTGGAACGAGCACCCGCCGAGCAGACTGCGTTTCTGCGCGACGCCTGCGGCGACGACACGGCGCTTTACCGCGAGGTGCGTTCGCTTCTCCAGGTCGAAGTCCACAGCCTGCTCGACGGGGGCGCCCTCAATGCGCTCAACCTCTCCGCGATGCTCTCGGCGGAGGGCGAGCAGGTCGGCCCCTACCGGATCGAGCGCGAGATCGGCATGGGCGGCATGGGCACGGTGTACCGGGCTGAGCGGCATGACGGTCAGTTCGAGCAGACGGTTGCGCTCAAGCTCATCAAGCGCGGCATGGACTCCGAGGCCGTCGTCCAGCGCTTTCAGGCCGAGCGTCAGCTCCTCGCCCGCCTCGAACACCCCCACATCGCACGCCTGCTCGACGGCGGCCTCCACGCCGACGGGCGGCCTTACTTCTGCATGGAGTACGTCGAGGGCGAGCCGATCACGGCCTACTGCGATGCGCGCGCGCTCCCGGTCGAGGCGCGCCTGCGGCTCTTCGAGGACGTGTGTGCTGCCGTCCGCTACGCACACCAGAACCTCGTCGTCCACCGCGACCTGAAACCGTCGAACATCCTCGTCACGACCGAGGGCACCGTCAAACTGCTCGACTTCGGCATTGCCAAGCTGCTCGACGACGAAGCCGATGGCCTGTTGACGCGCACGGGCGAGCGCGTCCTGACGCCGGCCTATGCAGCCCCGGAGCAGGTGCGCGGTGCTCCCGTCACGACGGCGACAGACGTGTACGCGCTGGGCGTGGTCCTCTACGAACTCCTCACCGGGCGGCGCCCCCACACCTCGGATACGGCGGACCGCGCCGAGGTCGAGCAGGCTATCCTGACGACGGAGGTCGAGCGGCCCAGCACGGCCATCGGCCGGACGCACACGACCGAGACGGGTGCTGGGCGCAAGACGCTGGCCCCGGAGGGCGTGGCGCACGTCCGCGACACAACGCCGGAGCGCCTCAAGCGGCAACTCCGCGGCGACCTCGATACCATCGTGCTCAAGGCGCTGCGGAAAGAACCCGAGCGCCGCTACGCGTCCGCCGAGGGGCTACTGAACGACCTGCGCGCCCTCCGCGCCAACCAGCCCATCGCCGCCCGGCCCGACACTGTCGGCTATCGGCTGCGCAAGTACGTGCAGCGCCACCGCCTCGGCGTGCTGACGACCGCAGGGATGGTGCTGCTCATCACGACACTCGTGGGCTTCTACACGGCCCGGCTCACCGCCGAGCGCGACCGCGCACGGACGGAAGCCAACAAAGCCGCTGAAGTCTCGGCCTTCCTAGAAAGCCTGTTCACCCGCTCCGATCCGGCGGAGTCGCGAGGGGCCGAGATCACGGCGCGCGACCTGCTCGCCGAAGGCTCCACGCGCATTGAGAATGAACTCGCTGACCAGCCTGCGGTGCAGGCCCAGATGTACGGCACGATCGGGCGGGTCTACCGAGCCCTCGGACTCCACGACCAGGCTGAAGCGTCGCTCGAACGGAGCCTCGTCCTGCACCGGGCGACCGGCGCAGATCCCCTCACCCTTGCCCGCGTAGAGGCTGCACTCGGGGCACTGCACGTAGACCAGGGGCACTTCGAGACCGCCGACTCGCTCATCCAGCGGGCGCTCGCGACCCAGCGGGCTGGACCCGACGGTCCTCGCGAGGAGATGGCGCAGACGCTCGCGGCCTGGGCAGGCCTCCTCCAGGAGCGTGGCGACTACACCGCCGCGGAAGCCCCGTTGCAGGAAGCGCTCGCCATGCAACGCCTGCTCCACGCGGGCAACCACGAAACGACCGCGACCCTGCTCAACAGCCTCGGCCAGACCTACTACGACCTCGGCCAGTACGACGATGCCGAGCAAGCATATGCGGAGGCCCTCGCCATGCGGCGACGGCTCCACGGCGCGCTGCATCCGGGCGTTACGGAGAGCCTGCGGCAGTTTGCTACGCTGCAACGCCAGCAGCGGCGCTACGACGAAGCCGAACGGCTGATCCGCGAGGCGATCGCGCTCGATTCCCAACTCGTCGGGCTTGAGCATCCCAACATGGGCGAGAACTTCTACGAGTACGCCAGCCTGCTCAACGACACGGGGCGCTTCGACGAGGCCACCACGATGTTCGAGCGCACGATGGCCGTGGACCAGGCCACCCTTGGCCCGGACCATCCGTACGTGGCCCTGGCGCTCGGCGAACTGGGGTCGGTGCGCCAGCGGGCGGG
>JABDIZ010000336.1 GCA_013003465.1 Rhodothermaceae bacterium | reverse complement strand
ACTATACGGCCAGTGTCAACGGTCTCCAGTTCACCATTGCCCAGGCAGCCGACGGCGCAGGCGACACCGACATCGCGGGCGGTCTTGAGTTCGACCTCAACGCCGGTGGCCTCACCGACGGCGACGGCGCGGTGAGCTACAACGCCGCCACCGAGACCTACACCTCAAACGACGGCGCGCTCTCCTTCACGGCTGACTTCGAGGGGGCGATTGCCAGCGATACGTTCGACGTGGCGGCTGACACCGGCGGTGTCCTTGTGACGACGAACGCCTCCGCTAGAGATTCCATCGACACCATCGAGACGGCCATCCAGGCACTCTCGGACGAGCTCGGTTCGATCGGCGACAGCCAAGCCCGGCTCTCGTTCAAGTCCGACAACCTGCAGACGGCGATGACCAACAACGAGGCGGCCCGAAGCCGCATCGAAGACGCGGACTTCGCCAAGGAGCAGATGGAGATCGTGAAGCTCCAGATCCTCCAGCAGACCGGGATCGCCTCGCTGGCCCAGTCGAACGCGGCCCCGCAGTCGATCCTCTCGCTCCTCGGCTAGACCGAGGGCACGTAGGAGCATGACAGGCTGAGCCGCCGCCTTCCCTACCGGGAGGCGGCGGCTCGCGGTTAAACGACGCCGCAGACCCTGTACCCACTTAGCAGTACGTGCCAAGACCCGATAACGTCGTTACGTCCCGAGGCAGGCCCGCTAAGAGCCCCCTCGCCTCAGGGCACTCTCCTTCCTTCTCTCCAACCTGACCTCACGCACCCATGCATGCTGCCTCCCGGATGCGTCAGTACCAACACCAAGACGTCACCTCGGCCTCACCCGAGCGGCTGATCGTCAAGCTCTATGACCTGGGCATCGCAGCCTGCTACCGGGGCGACCAGACTCAGACACGAGCCGTCCTCGTCGAGTTGATGTCATCCTTGGATCACGAGCAAGGAGGCGACCTAGCCGCACGCCTCTATGCGCTCTACGTCTACTGTCTCCACGAGAGCGCCGACGGAGAATTAAACGCCGTGGCTGAGATTCTTGGCGGGCTTCGCGAGGCATGGCAGGAAGCTGTTCTGAGCCGCGCGGCCTGATTTCTCTACTCCTCTATCGATTGGGACCATGAACGTCTCCGCTTTCAACGCCAACGATCCCTACGAACTGCTCATCGCGCAGATCATCCAGATCGAGCGTCAGCCGCAGTTTGCCCTCCAGGGCAAGCGAAGCGAGCAGACCATCTTCAAGGCCGTCCTGAGCGACTTCGATAGCACGCTCTCGGCCCTCGATGCCTCGCTTGGCCGCCTTACCGACGTGCTCGCCAATCCATTCGGCGCCCTCACAGCGAATGTCCCCGAGGGCGCAGGCTTTGGCGTCGTAGCCTCCGATAGCGCGGCACCCGGCCCCCACACGCTTCAGGTGGAACGGCTCGCCACGGCGGACAGTCGCCTTTCGCAGCAGTTCGCACAGGACGGAAGCACGCTCCGCTCTTTTTTCGATACAAACGGTGCCCAGACCTTTACGGTCGAGGTCGCCAGCCCAACCGAGGAGGACCCCGATGCTCGCGTCGGCATCGAGGTCACCGTCGACCCGTCCGGGGACACTGATGCTGAGATCCTCGACGAGATCAGCACCGCGATCGACGAGGCTATGGACGTGGCGGCCGACGAAGGCACGATCCAACGTGGCGACATGGTGAGTGCCTCGATCGTGAACGAAACCTCTGACACGGCCCGCCTCTCGCTGCGTAGCGGCGATACGGGCTTCGGCAACCGCCTCTCGTTTACCGACTCCGCCAGCGGGCTCCTCGGCCTGCTTCAGGTCAACAGCGACGGCATCGTCGGGGACCCTGTGATCACCACCACGCCTGCGACGGCCGCCTCGTTTACGGGTGATGCCATTGATGCGCCCGTCTCAGTTGGCCTCCTCGGCGGTGACCTGGAAATCGAAGTCAACGGGGTAGCGACCACCGTTTCGTTCGGCTCGGGCAGCTACACCGCCGAAGACATTGCGACCACGCTCAGCGATGAGCTAGGGGCCGACGTAGACGTCGAAGTCGTCGACGGAGCCCTCCAGTTCACCACGGCGGCCACCGGTTCTTCGGCCTCGCTCCAGATCACCGGCGGGAGCCTTGCCGATGACTTCGGCCTTGACATAATGGCCTCCCCTGTCAACGGTACGGACGAGACGACCTCGACGCAGACCGAAGGCACCGGCGGCCAAGTCACAGCCATCGGCACAAGCGAGACGGACAGCGCGCTCAACAGCCGGTTCCAGCTCGACGGCCTCACGCTCTATCGCAGCACGAATGAGATCACCGACGCGGTAGAAGGCATCACGCTCTCCCTCAACGCCACCGGTGACCTGACCACCTTCAACGTTGGCTCCGACGGCGAGAGCATCGTTAAAGAGGTAGAGGGCTTCATCAAGAACTACAACGACGTTCTTTCCTTCATCAAGCAGCGATCCAACGTAGACCCCGAGGCTGGCACGCGCGGTAACTTCGCAGGCGATGCCACGATTGCCGGGCTCCGCTTCGGTATGCGCAACGACAGCCTCATCGCCGTCGACAGCCAGGTCGCAGGTGCCCCCACCGTCTTGGCCGACCTTGGCATCGAACTCAACGACGATGGCACCCTTAAACTCGCGGACAAAGACAAGCTGGTCGCTGCTGCTCAAGCAGACGCTGATGGGGTACAATCGTTCTTCTCGGCGGACGATGGGCTCGCGACCCGACTCCAGGCTCGCCTGGACACCTTCCTCGACACCGGTGGCATCCTCGACAGCCGGACCGATGCTATAGAAGCTCGAATCGACCGGTTCGATACGCAGATCGAGCGGTGGGACGATCGTCTTGCCCTGCGCGAAGATCAGCTCCGCACCCAGTACGCCTACCTTCAAGAGGCGATTGCGACGTTCCAGAGCCAGCAGAGTTCGCTGGTTTCCTTCTACTTGTAATCCCACCCTACGCCCCTAGCCTCCGTCCTCATGTCGTCTTCCCTGATTCAAGCCACGCTCACTGCCGGCGAGCATTTACGCGAGGCCATCGAGACAGAAGACTTTGAATATGCTGCCACGCTCGCGGCGGCGCGAGGCGTGCTCGTAGACCGGTTGCTCACCGAGACTACGCCCGCCATGCACACGGCCGCTGAAAAGGAAGCGCTTCTCGCACAACATCGCACGCTTACGGCCCTCTTCTCCACTCATGAGGAGTCCATACGAGGCATGCTCGCCACATTCAGTCAGCAACGCCAAGCTCACGCCTCCTACCACTCCTCTCCCGCTCGCCCGAGCATTCTTCGCCAAGTGCATGGCTAAACCGTGCACTTTTTTTTGGAGACCTTAGTGGGCGCTCACACCGTCCGATAACCAAGCTAGCAACACCCTAAACCATCCATCGTCCTGCACAGCTTCTATTATGGACATCCAACCTACGCGCCCCAGCCCCATCGGCATGGACCCGAAGGCCACGGAGGCTGCTCAACCCACGCGCACCTCCGACGCCGCTCCTACCGAGCAATCTGCTCCCGTCCTCGCAGATGCGGATCGCATCGAGCTCTCCGACGCTGCTCGTACACGCAGCGGTGAGGCACAAGACCCACAAGACCCGGCGCTCGAACAGGCGCGCCAGGTGCTGCGTGACTGGCCAAGCCTCGACCCCGAGCGCAAGGCGATGATTCTCGCACGCCTGGAAGAGGGGTTTTACAGCAAGCCGGAATCCATCAAACAGATGGCCGAGGGCCTCTACGCCGATTTGACGGAACAGCCTCTCGAAGCGCAAGGAGCAGACCCTCAAGCCTAGAGCGAAAGGCTTAGCTCGGTATGCCCATCCTCGCGGTACTTCTTGAGCTTGTTGCGAATCGTCCGGGCGCAGATGCCTAGCTTCTCGGCGGCCTCGCGCTGGTTGTTGCCCGAGGCGGCGAGCGCTTCGAGGATCATGTGCCGCTCCATCTCCTCGATGGTGAGCGTCTCACCGTTGGTCGCGGTGAACGATACCCCGACGGGCGCCGACACAGCCGGTGCCCCGGAGAAGAAACTGTTCATCACGTCATCGGCAGAAATCGTGTCTGCCTCGGCCGCCATCACGACGCCGCGGTGGATCATGTTTTCTAGTTCCCGCACGTTACCGGGCCAGTCGTGAGCCTGGAATCGCTGCAGCAAATCCGGCGCGAGGGTCTTCGGCGGCAGACCGTAGAGCGTGCTGTATTTCTCCGTGAACCGCTCGGCGAGCAGGGGAATGTCCGAACGACGGGCACGCAGCGGGGGCAACGTCACCGGAAACACCGCGATTCGGTGGTAGAGATCCTCGCGAAACACCCCTTCAGCCACAGCGGCTTTCAGATCGCGATTGCTCGTGGCGATGACGCGGACGTTGGTCTTGCGCGGTTTCGGATCGCCGACCCGGCGGTATTCCTGCTCCTGAAGCACGCGGAGCAGCTTGGCTTGCACCGAAGGCTCAACCTCTGTCACCTCATCGAGAAGCAACGTCCCGCCCTCGGCCTGCTCGAACGCTCCGATGGCATCATCCACGGCTCCGGTGAAGGCGCCTTTCTGATGGCCGAAGAGGTGGCTCTCAACCAGTTCGCGCGGCAGGTTGGCGCAGTTGATGGCGACGAACGGGCCGGCTGCCCGGTCACTCTCTTGGTGGACGAGCCGAGATACCACCTCTTTGCCCGTCCCGCTCTCGCCGTGCACAAAGACGGGAGCAAGGCTCTGCGCCACCCGCTTTATCAGTGCCCGGAGCGACTCGATGCTGGGGTGTTCCCCGACAAACGACGTCTGCACGGATGAGGTCGCACGGCGGCGAGGTGCCGAAGAAGAAGCCGCATGCGGTTCCGGCTCCGGGGTATCCAAGCGGGCGATCTGATCCTGCACACGCTCCAGCAGAGCCGAGGTAGAAAACGGCTTCGGGAGATAGTCTACCGCCCCGTGCGCCATAGCCTGAACGGCGTGCTGAATGTTGGCGTGGCCCGTAATCATGATGACCCCGATGCGCGGGTAGCTCTCGCGGACGTGCGCCAGCAACTCAAACCCATTCATACCCGGCATCTGGAAATCCGTGATAACCAGATCGATCTCCTCCTTGGCGAGCACGTCCAGCGCCTCGGGCGCGCTGTGGCAGCTCGTAACTCGCATATGGTGGCGCGTCAGCAAACGCTCCAAGACGCCATGTAGTAGGTGTTCGTCGTCGACGACAAGGACGTGCGGTTGGCGGTCCTGCTTGGCAGTGGGCGACATAGGTAGGCAGACTTCTAAAGAATGACGGGGGAGCCGAAAGAGCCACACAACACCTTCTTATTATCGACGAAGTGAGCGAATACTTCGACAGATGGCCCTTTTACTTCGACTAATCGTCGTCAAATGTCATACCCAAATCAAACCACTAAACTCAAAATTATGTTTTATAGGCCTGTATGCCCGTACCAAACGAAGCCAAATTGATGTAATTAGCGGCGGAAGGTAGTAGAAGGGTAAAGGTCACGCCTGTTTCTCCGATAGCAATGCCCCGCGTCGTGAGGTGCAGGCTGCCGCCATGCGCATCGGCGATGCGGCGGGCGATCGGCAGCCCGATGCCGAGGTTACTGGACTTGGTCGTGAAGAAGGGCGAGAACACCTGTGCCTCGCTCACGTCCAGAGGCCCGGCGTTCCACACCTCGAACCGTGTCATCGCCGGAGACGTGCTGGACGGCTCCTGTTTGACGGAGCAGCGGACCCTCGAGACGGCCTGGGGTGTGGCCGTAGCCACCTCGGCATCAAGCGCGTTCTCGAGTAGAATGAGGAGGGCCTGCTGAATCAGGAGCGGGTCGCCCTGAATCATCGTGCCCGGCTGTACCTCGACCTCGACCTCCGCCTTCGTATCCCCCAGTCCAGTGAGCACATCTTCCATCAACTGACAGGCATCCAGCACACGGGGCATCGGCTCCACGGTGAAGCTGTACCGGTGCAGATCCGCGAGCGTCTTCTCGAGTAAAGACACGCTCTCAAAAATGCGGAGGACCATGTCGCGCTCCTCGTAGGCCCCAACGCTATCTGCCAGCAGTTCGGTGTAGCACTGAATGCTCGTCAGTGGTCCCCGCATTCGGTGAGCCAGTACCTGGGCGAGATCGGCGAGGGGGCGGTCCCCGCCGAGCACTCCGTCAGAAGGCGAGTAAGAATCGGGCATGGCGGATAAGACAGTTGCAGGAGGCGTGGTCTGTTCTCGGCGGCGGCAAGTTTTTCCGAAGGCGGACGGGAGCTTGTTCCCGAAACCTAGGCCGCTCACTACGAGGCACTATCAAACGGCCCGATGGGGGTGAATGGGCCGTAGTGGCAGTTCAGGGCACAAACCAGGCCTATCTCGAGGAGCGGCGCGCACGCCGGTTGCTCTCCCCTGATGGCGACATTCGGGGCGGCACAGGGATTGTCATATAGAGCACGACCACGCATCCTGATTGTGCTATGGACACGCCAAAACTCGCCGTTCTCCGCCACGCCATGCAGGCCTATGCGATGCGGACCCAGGCACTCGCCGACAATATTGCCAACCTCGACACGCCGGGGTATCAGCGCGAGGCCGTGCGCTTCGAAGCCGAGTTGCAGGCGCGCCGTCGCAGCACACCCGGCCACCGTACGCCGGAGGATGTACAGGCCCGCTACGAGCGGGAAGAAACACCCGCCCTGCTTGAAGACGAAATGATGAGCTTGGCCGACACCCAGATGCGGACCCAGCTCACGACGCGTGCCCTCCGCGAGCACTTCGAACTCCTCCGCACCGGCATCACGGGCCGCACCGGCTAACCCTCTGCGCTATGCCGATCATCGAGAACACCCCCTCGCTCTCCATCTTCCGCACCGCCGCGCGCGGCCTGGAGGCCCAGCGCCTCGCCCTCGGCGCAGCGACGGACAACATCGCGAACGCCACCTCGTCACGCGCCGAGGACGGCAACGCCTACGCCATCAAGCGCGCCGTCCAGACTGCCGACGATCGGGGCACCCGCTTCGGGCGGATGCTTACCGAGGCCAAGACGAGACTCCAACGAACGGACGACCGCCACTTCCCCAACGGCCGCCTTATCGGTCGCTTCCGGGATGCCGACGCGGGGCCCACCACCGAGATCACGGAGTTCGACGCCGAGCGGTTTGAATACGACCCCGACCACCCGCACGCCGACGCCGACGGCTACGTCCACTACCCCGACGTGAATGTGGTCGAGGAGATGGCGCACATGATCTCGGCCAACCGCATCTACGAAGCCAACCTCACGACCGTCGAAGCCGTGAAGGAAATGCTCAAACGCACGCTGGAAATCTGATCCTATGAAGATCCCCCACCACCGACAGGCCGCTGCCGCCGCCTACACGCGCGCCCAGACCCCGTCGGTCCCAACCGCTCCGACTGCGCCCGCCGAGGCCAAGCCCTCGGCCGAGGCGAAGTCCACGGCCTCGGCCAGCGAACCAGCCCAGCCCAGCGACCTCTCGGTCGACGAGCAGCAGATGATCGACCGGTACTTCCCACCGAAGCCGGAGATGACCCTCCGGCTCTACGGTCCCGGGCGCGAGGCGCAGACCGTCAGCCCCAACGCTCTCGGTGGCCGACTCGACCTCAACGCTTGACCGACGCCGCGCCTAGCCGACGCTTGCCATGACCGTCTCCGAACTCCAGCGCATCCGCCAGCTCACCCCGACCGGGGCCGATGGCTTCCAACCCACGCCCTTCGGCGGCGAAGCCGAAGGCACGGGCTTCGGCGATACCCTCGCCGCTGCCATCGGCAAAGTGGATGGTGCACAGAAGGTGGCCGACGAGCAGGTCGAGGCTTTCATCGCGGGCGAGCAGGAAAACGTCCACGAGGTGATGATCTCGATGAACGAGGCCAAGATGCACTTCCAGCTGATGACCGAGGTGCGCAACCGGATGCTGGAGACCTACCAAGAACTGATGCGGATGCAGGTCTAACACCGCTCGTCCTAGCCTTGCTTCCCGCCTAGCCCATGCCCTTCTTCCAGAACCTCCGCCAGTTCGTCCTCCGGCTCGCGCCGGGGCAGCGATTCCTCCTCGCCGCCGTCCTCGTCGGCGGCCTTGCGGTGCTCGGGGGGATCGCCTACTGGGCCGGCCAGCCCGACTACGCGCTCCTCTTCGGTCGCCTCGAAGCCACCGACGCCAGCCGGGTCGTCGAGACGCTCCGCTCAGAGAACATCCCCTACAAGCTCGAAGAGGGCGGCGGCGCGATTTACGTCCCACGCCAGCAGGTCTATGATCTGCGCCTCCGGTTCGCGGGCGAGGGGGTCGTCTCGGAAGGACCGGTCGGCTATGAGCTGTTCAACAGCGGGACGATCGGGATGACGGACTTCATGCAGAAGCTGAACTACAAGCGCGCGCTCGAAGGCGAACTGGCTCGGACGATCTCGAACATCCGCCAGGTGGCACAGGCCCGCGTCCACCTCGTCCTCCCCGAGCGCAGCCCCTTCCGCGACCGCCAGACGAGGCCGAGCGCGAGCGTCGTCCTCCAACTCGGCGGCGGCGGCGGGCTGGCCCCTGACCAGATTGAAGGCGTCGCGTCCCTCGTCGCCGGAGCCGTCGAGGGGATGAGCCTGTCAGACGTCACCGTGCTCGACACGCGCGGCACCCTCCTCTCCAACCCCGACGCGGGCAACCCCGACATCACGCTCTCCTCGAACCAGCTTCGCACCCAGCATGCCGTTGAGGAGCATCTTGCCCGGAGCGGACAGTCGATGCTCGACCGCATGCTCGGCCCCGGCCGCGCGGTCGTCCGCGTCGCCGCCCAGCTCGACTTTAGCCGGACCGTCGAGGAAACCGACGCCATCGACCCGGAGAGCGCCACCATTATCAGTGAAGAGCGACTCGAAGAGCAGGCAGCCACCGACAATTCCAACGCAACGGTCCGCAACTACGAACTCAGCCGCAAGCGCGAGCGCACCGAGCGCACCGCCGGGGCCATCGACATCCTCACCGTCTCCGTCGTCCTCGACTACAAACCGCCGGTCCAACTCGCCGCTGACACAGACGAGGAGCCCCCCCTCCCCGAGCCGGAGCCCTACTCGCCGCAGCAGATTCGGGAGGTCGAGGCGCTGGTCAAGAACGCGGTAGGCTTCGACCCCGAGCGCGGTGACCGCTTTGCCATCCACCAGGCCCGCTTCGACACGTCCGCCGACGACCAGCTCGCTGAAGAGATGAATGAGATCGGGCGCAACGAGCGGTTCCAGTTGTACTTCCGCTACGGGCTGATGGCGCTCGCGCTCGGCCTCGCCGCGTTCCTGATCCGTTCTACGGTCCAGAGCGTGGCAAACGCCGAAAGCGACCCCCTCGCCCTCCTCGCTGGCCAGCCCCCCCCCTCTCTTACCGGCCGCCACACAGCCGGTGAGCTGGCCGAGCGCGACCCTGCTGGAGCCAACTACGCCCTTTCTGCTCACAACGGGCAAGACCCCGACGCTCCCCTCGCGCCGGACGATCTCTACACGAGCAAGCTCTCCGCCGAGGCGAAGGCTCGGTTAAATGCCAAAAGCAAAGTGTACGAAGAGGTCACACAGAGCATCGTCGAAAACCCCGAAGAGGCCGCCGAACTGCTCAAGACGTGGATCGCCGAAGACCTCTTCAAGGAGGATGATGCTTCCTCGTCTGCTCCGCGTCCTATCCCCGTCTAGCCATGTCTGAAACTGCTACACTCCAGGCGCCTGCCGTCCCGAAGGCACCCGCCCCACCAAAGGCCTCCTCCGTCCCTACTCGGGGTGTTCAGTCCAGCGCTGACCTCACAGGGTCACAGCGCGCGGCGGCCTTCCTCATCCTTCTTGGCGTCGAAACGGCCAGCAAGGTGCTCGCGCTGCTGCCGAGCGAGTACCTGGAGCGCGTCTCTGTAGAGATCGCCCGACTCCGCAACGTCCCCAGCGAAATCGTGGACGAGCTCCTCTTCGATTTTCACGACATGGCCCTGGCCCGCGACCACGTCGCCCAGGGAGGTATCTCCTACGCTCGCGAAGTGCTCGAGAGCACCCTGGGCGCGAACCGGGCGGAGGACGTGATGATGCGCGTCGAGGCGGCAGTCGAAGTCTCGGCCTTCCACCTGCTCCAGACCGTTGAGATCAGCCAGCTCACGAGGTTTATAGAGCGGGAGCACCCCCAGACTGCGGCGCTCATTCTCGCTCACCTCAACCCGCGCAAGGCCGGTGAGATCATCGCTACCCTTTCCGAACCCCAGCAGGGCGAGGTCGTCTATCGCCTTGCGACGATGGGACAGACCTCGCCCGAGTTGCTCCACGATATCGAAGCCGTGATCCGTCACCAGATCGGCTCGGTGTTCGCTGCAGGAGAACGCGCGACGGGCGGCGTCGCCCAGGTCGCCCAGATCCTGAACGGCACCCCGCGCGCCGCGGAGCGCACGGTTATGGATGCGCTACGCGAGCGCGACCCCGAACTCGCCAACGCCATCACCGGACTCATGTTCGTCTTCGACGACCTCGTCCACATCAGCGGGCGCGATCTCCAGCGACTCCTGGTCGAGATCGAGCAAAAGAACCTTGTGCTCGCTCTCAAGGGCGCGTCGGACGCCTTCAAGGAAAAGGTGCTCGAGAATGTCAGCGAGCGCGTGGCACAGACGATAAAGGAGGAGCTGGACCTGCTCGGCCCCGTCCGTATCGCCGATGTCGAAGAGGCGCAGCAGAGCATTCTGGAACGAGCGCGGGAACTGGAGGAGACCGAAGAGATCTCGCTCGACACTGACGCCCACGACCAACTGCTCTAGGTCCGCATGCTATCACCTCCTCACGGCGCAAAGAGTCCCCGGAGCCGGACGCAGCATGCCCGCGCCGTACCCCAAGCCGATGCAGCATCGGATGCCGGTGCTGCACCGGCCCACGGTGCGGAGTCGCCCAACGAGGACGGCTTCATCGGCGGCATTATTCGAGGGAAGCGAGTTCTACATCGAGCGCGCGCGTTCTCCGTGGATGGGCCGGATTGGTCGACGCCTCCTCCCCAAGCTGACCCAGAGCAGAGCCCAAGCACTCCCGACCTAGACACGCTGCGTGCGATGTGGGAAGCAGAGTGGAAGCAGCAGGCCGATGCCGAGCGCGAAGCCGCCGTCGCTACGGCCCGCGAGCAGGCCTACGAAGAAGGTATCGCCGCTGCCCGTGCCGAGTACGGCGCGGAGCGTGAAGCCGAACGGGCGGCCTTCGCCAGCGATGCCGCCGGGCTCCGCGCCTTGTGGGAAGGCCATCTCGCAGCGGCGGATCCGCTCCTTGTAGGCTTGGCTGTGGACGTGGCCGAAGCCGTGCTCGACGGCCCACTTGGCGGGGACGCCCGCGACGCCACGACAGCAGCCATCACGTCTGCCATCGAGCGATTTGCTGCCCAGCCGCCTCTCGTCGTTACGCTGCATCCCGTGGACCACCTTCGCCTGCAGGAAGCAGGGATGGTAGACGCCCTGACCGCCACGCACCCCGGCCTTCGCTGGGTGCCCGACGCCGCCCTGGCCGAGGGCGACTGGAGCCTCGACGCCGCTGGGGCTGCCGTCCGCCACGTCCGCGCCGAAGTGCTCTACGATCTCCGCCGCCGCCTCGGTCTCGAACCAGACCCGAGCGACACCGACCTCTCATGACGGCCCTCTCCTACGCGCTCCAGCAAGCCCGCGCCGTGCCGCGCGGCCCCGTCGCCTACGGCAAGGTGCGCTCGATCATCGGCCTACTCGTCGAAGCCAGTGGGCTGAACGCGGCCGTCGGCGAGTTGTGCTACATCTACGAAGGGACGCGCCCGACAGGTCGGCGCATCAAAGCCGAGGTCGTCGGTGTCCGCGCCGAGGCGGCCGTCCTGATGCCGCTCGAGGAAACCCACGGGCTCCGGGCCGGCAGCCTCGTCCAGCGCTCGCGACTCCCGCTCACCGTGCCCGTCGGCTCCGCCCTGCTCGGGCGCGTGATCGACGCAAACGGCCGGCCCATGGACGAGGCCGGACCGCTCGTGCTCCCGGACGCACGGCCCGTGCAGGCTGCGCCTCCGCCGGCCATGACCCGGCAAGCCATCGCCACCCCCCTCGTGACTGGAGTCCGTGCCGTCGATGCCTTTTCCACACTCGGCAAAGGGCAGCGCATCGGAATCTTCGCTGGGTCGGGAGTCGGGAAGAGTACCCTGCTCGGGATGATGGCGCGCCAGACGGAGGCCGATATCAACGTGATCGCCCTCATCGGCGAGCGAAGCCGCGAGGTGCGCGAATTCGTCCACGACACCCTGGGCGAAGAGGGGCTACGCCGCTCCGTCGTCGTCGCAGCGACGGGCGACCAGGCTGCCATGATGCGCGTGAAGGCCGCCACGGCTGCCCTCGCCATCGCCGAGCATTTCCGCGACGAAGGCAACGACGTCCTCCTGATGATGGACTCCATCACGCGTGTCGCGATGGCACAGCGCGAGATCGGGCTCGCTGTCGGCGAACCGCCTACGACGCGGGGCTACACCCCGAGCGTCTTCGCCCTCCTGCCCCGCCTGCTCGAACGGGCAGGACCAGGGGCCGTTGGCACGATCACGGGCCTCTTCACCGTACTCGTCGACGGTGACGACATGGACGAGCCGGTGGGTGACGCGGCGCGGGGCATCCTCGACGGGCACATCGTCCTCTCGCGCAAGCTGGCCCAGGCGGGACACTTCCCAGCCATCGACGTGCTCCAGAGCATAAGCCGGGTGATGGACCGCGTGACGCCGCCCCAGGACCGGGACACAGCAGACGAGGCGCGGCGTCTGCTCGCCGCCTACCGCGAAGTCGAAGACCTCGTCCGCGTCGGTGCCTACGAGCGCGGCCAAGACCCCGTTGCCGACCGCGCCCTCAGCGCACACGGTGCGCTCACCGACTTTCTCCGTCAGCGCGTGGATGACCTACCCGACCCGACGCCCGCCGACACCCTTCGCCATGTGCTCGACAAGGGCACCGCGTAGCCCGGCCGACCCTTTGGCGCAGGGCTTGCCACGGTAACCGGTAGCCCTTGCTCCGCCCTCGTATCGCTCTATCCACTGCTATGGCTGGAAAGACATTCCGCTTCTCGCTGCAAAGCGTTCTCGACCTTCGCCGCCGCGAGGCCGAAGAGGCGGAGCACGCCCTCGGCCGCGCCGTGCAGGAGCGACGCGCACAGGAGGAACAGCTCGCCGCGACCCGGCGGCACCGGGCCGAAGCCTGCGCCGAGACCTCCGATGGCCCGATCGACTCGACCACCCTCCGTCGCCGAGCCGGCTTCCTCGAAGACCTCCGCGAGGCTGAGGCTGAGGCCGCTCGCCGCCTCGACGCGGTTCGTCGGCAGGAGGTCGTAGCCCGCCGCAAGCTTACCGCGCGCCGCAAGCCCGAGGAAGCGCTCAAGGTGCTCCGCGAGCAGGAAGCCACGGCCCACCGCCGCACCCGAGCCAAAGCCGAGACCGCATTCCTCGACGAACAGGCCGCCGCTGGACACCGCCGCAAGAACAACGAACCGCGTTCCTGATCCCTCATGCGTAGCATTCTCTTTATCGCCCTCGGCGCCCTCGCGGCCTTCGTCGCTAGCCTCCTAGGGACCTACGTTCTGATGCCGATCGTGGCCCCTGCCGTCGTCGAAGCCGAGCGGCTCTCTGCCGACAGCCTCGCAGCCGACAGCCTCGCAGCCGACAGTGCCCTGGTGGCGGACTCGCTCAAGCTGACAGAGGCCCCTGCTGCCCCATCGGTGCCCGGTGACTCAATCGGTGTCCTGCGCCAGCGTCTGGCTCAGTATGAAGCCCAGATAGGTGCACTCCAGACCGAGATTGGCGCAACGAAAGCACAGCGGGCCCAAGCGAGTGATCTCGTGACCACCCTGATCAAGCTCGAGGACCGCGAGCTATCCAGCGTTCTTGCTCGCCTCGACTTCGACGTGTTGGCACTGCTTTATGCGGAGGCCTCGGCGCGCGACCGCGCCCGACTACTCGGTGCCCTGGAGCCATCCCGAACTGCGCTGTTCGTTCGCCGCGTCACGTCTGCCTCCGTCCGAGCCGATGTCCCCAGCTAACCCCTCTGACGTGCTGATCCCCCTCCTCCCTGCCTCGCCCGAGGCCTCGGCCTTGAGTACCGACCGCGCCCCCGGCGGTCTGGACATCGGCCTGTCGTTTGGTGACACCCTCGGACGCGCTTTGGACGCCTCCTCAACGACGACCGTAGCTCCGGCTGAGGAAACGCAAGCAGCCCAGACCAACATCATTGCTCTCGAAACGCTCACCGCTCCACTGCAAAGCGTGCCCCCTGCCACTCCAACCGAGTATCACGCGGTAGACCCGCTCTCAGAGAAAGCCCTCTCGCCCGGAGACGCTCCTGTCTCCACGTCGGAGACGGCACCCCGAGAGCATGTCTCGGCAGAAGCTGAGCACAGCGATGAACCTGTCCACACGCCGCGTGACCCGGCTGAGCACAAGGACCTTCCTGCGCCGAGTATCACAGTAGCGCCCGCTACCCTACTGTGGCTCCCCGGCCCGGACACGGCTGCCGAGATGCCATCGCCGGCCAGGCCTGCTGCTTCTACGCTGGCTCTCTCGCCGACTACGGAACGGGGAGATGAGCCCCATCCATCGACCCCTTCTCGTCCACTGACCTTACCCAGCGACCAAGGCTCTGGAGGGATTCCCACACGTTCGCAAGAAACCCCTGAAGCGTCCAGCCAAACAGTTCTTCCGAACACTAATCCAGCGCCCCAGGGAGAGTTGAAACATTCGCCCGATGCAGATACCCTCACTCTAAATCGGCCTAGCGCAGGCGATGCTGACCCGGCTGATGCAGCTGATGTAAGCCTGGTGGGTGCAGATGAAGATGAATCAGCAGGCTCTCCGCCTCCTTCTTCCACGTCTGCTCCGCCTGAACGGTCAACATCAGATTCAGGCACGAGGACCGCTCAGCAGGCCCCCATCACCCGACCGCGTGAGGCCTCGCCCCTCCCCAGTGGATCGCACCTGTCTGCTACCGCAGAGACTCATGAAGTAGCAGACTCTACCCTACCTAGGCCTGGATTGAGAGCAGGCGGGCACACGGTCGCAGTGCCCTTGCCCGCCCCGGTCCTCACATCGACTGCCGTCACGTCGGCGAAGCCTCTAGCGCATGGGACAGCCCCCGCGCTGGCTGATGCCACTCCGGGCTCCTCTGCTGCAGAGCCGGACGGCTCGCCGCTCCTGCAGGTGGTGTC
>JABDIZ010000295.1 GCA_013003465.1 Rhodothermaceae bacterium | reverse complement strand
ACGGCCAGCGACCGCTTCGCGGCGTGGATGGACCAGGTTTACCCTCGCGATATATGGGCCGATCAAGTCATGACGCGCAGCAAGAAGGTCGGCGGACAGTCGTTCGAGGAGCGGCTGCTTCCCATTGAGTCGGTGGAGGACTACTTCCTTCACTTCGGCGTGCTGGAGTTGGATTTCACGTTCTATCGCCCGCTGCTGGAAGCCGACGGCAAGCCGTCGAGTAACCTGTTCACGCTCCGGCGCTACGCCGAGGCCGCACCTGCGAACGCGCGGTTTCTGCTGAAGGCGCCGCAGCCCTACACCGCCCGCATCCTGCGGCGCCGTGTGGATGGGCGTGTGCAGTATGTCGAGAACCTGGACTACCTCGATGCCGAGGGCTACGTGGAGCGCTTCCTCGTTCCGGCGCTCGATACGCTCGGCGACCGGCTCGGCGGCGTGCTCTTCGAGCAAGAGTATGCCCGCGTCCGAGAGAGCCCTCCCCCCGAGGCGTTCATCGGCGAGTTGGATAGGTTCTTCGCGCAGGTGCCCGACACAGTGCCGACACACCTGGAAATCCGCTCGGCACACCTTCTCGTACCGCCGTACTTCGCGTGGCTGGCGGATCGCGGACTGGGCTTCATCGTCAGCCACTGGACCTGGCTCCCGTCCATCCGCGAGCAGTGGATGCTGGCGAGCGAGCGGTTCACGGCCGCCAACAAGACGGCCGTCCTCCGCCTGATGAACCCGCGCGACATGAAGTTCGCCGAAGCGTTCGCGCTGGCCGCTCCGTTCGAAGGCCCAGCCCCCGGCCTCGCCGACACGGCGCAAGCCCGGCAGATGATCGACGAGGCCACAGCGCTCGCCTACAAAGCCCTCGCTGCTGACGTGACGTTGGACGTGATCTGCAACAACCGCGCGTGGGGCAACTCGCCCGATCTCGCGCGCACTGTCGCCAACCGCTTCCTCGACTTCGCCGATCGCTTTGGTGCCTGATCATTTACACCCCTAACCAGAAGCAACACGATGCACAGCAGCGATTACACGTGGATGGCCTACATCGATGGCGAGGTACGAGCCGTATGCCAAACAAAGGGATGGGGACACCAAGTCAGACGCAACTGGTCTGCCCGTAGGAAGCCTGTAGCCGAATCCCCCATTGACGACTACGAGTGGAAGCTCATCCCAGAAGCCGATGGAAAACTCCCAGACGATCTGGAGGCTGGGTTTAATGAAGGGGTCTATTACGTGCTCTCTTTCGACAAAGTGCAGGCTCGCTTTGTCTTCCAACACGACACATCGCACGGTGGGGCGATGGGGTCGCATTGGGAGGAAACAACCTATACACAGATTCGCCGCCTTGATGAGGAAACCGGTCTATTCCAGGATCAACTTGGTGGATCTCCGCCTCTTCCCCCGGCAGGCTGGCTTCGCGACCATCTACTTGCGTTGACCAACCGCTTCACACCAAACAGCTTTTCGTTGACCTGAGCGTCACAGGGCAACTTCGGTGGACGCTATCCATCTAGGGGATCGGTGTTACCTGCTTCTCTTCAATGCCTTCGTACTTCTCCCGCTCTACGCTCCTGACCTGTTTGGTCATGCTCGTCGGCCTCGTTTCCATTCCGCTACCCGCCTGTGCTCAGCCAGATGATCCGCCAGCAACCCCGACCCCGCTGAGTGTGCTCGACACGATCCCGTTCGACTACATCAACCACATTTTCGTCCGCGTTACCCTGAACGACAGCCTCGGCGCCGTGCTCGTCTACGACCCGGTACAAGGCGTGCTGCTCGACGAACGCTTCGCACGCCGTAACGGACTGCCAACCTTCGGGGGCGAGGAGGTCGGCTACGGTGGTCCCGTCACCGTTGGGGGTGCAGGAAGCGCCCAGCACACCGTCACCTTCGCGCGCGATCTGACGGTACGCGATGGTCTGCCGACACAGCCGGGCAGCACCTTCGAGCGCTCCTTTCCCCTCACGCCCGTCATTCCACTCGATTCGATGATGGCCGGAGCACTCGGGCGGCCCGTGGATGGCCTCTTTGGCATCGATCTGCTCGCCGCCTACGTCCTTGAGTTTGACTTTGAGCACGAACGCTTCGTGCTACACGATCCTGGAAGCTTCGCCCCTCCACCCGAAGCCAGCGCCGTTCCGATCACCTGGATGGAACGCGGTCGCAAGCCTGCTGTCCCCGTCACACTCCACCTTACTGACGACGAACAGGTGGATGGACTATTCCTGCTTGATTTTGGGATGGGCGGGGCGCTGCGCCTCACCACGGGGTTTACAGAGACCCACAATCTCTCCGAGCGCATTTCCCCAACGATCTCCTCTGATTCTGAAACAGGACTCGGCGGTGCCCTGCAAAGCCTGTTTGGCCGCATTCAGAGCGTGTCCATTGGAACCCTTCGCATCGAACAGCCAGTGCTGTCAATGGCTCAAGAGACAGAGGGTGCCGATGCGTATCCCGAGCATGATGGGTTGATCGGTCTCGGCCTCCTCGACCGCTATCGAGTGTTCTACGATGTGCCGGGGGAACAGCTCTGGCTTGCCCCGACCCCGCGCGCTGCCGAGCCCTACATCTATGCCGTAACGGGCCTACGCTGGGAAGCTGTAGACCGCGATGCTGCAGGGGAGCTCATCGTGCACTCGGTTGCCCCAAACTCGCCTGCGGCTGAGGCGGGCCTGCAACCGGGCGATCAGTTGCTGGCTGTTGACGATACCGACGCATCGGGGTGGACCCGACGCGAGTGGCAGACGATGGTAGACCAGACCGCGGCGCAAGAAAGCGGCCAGAAGACTCCTGTTGTACTCGACGTGCGGATCTTGCGCAGCGGCACCGTTCACACCGTACGCATGAGCGTCGTGCGACGCCTCTGATCCCAACGCATCCGCTAACAGCGTCCAGCTAGTTGCCTTTCAAGCCCCGGCCGCTTGCGCGCATACGGGGCGAATGTGCTCAATAGCAGCCACGCGGGAAAGGCTCTCTTGAGTTGTCGTGGACCTGTCAATGTGATCTGACCCGAGCGGAGTTCCTCGCCCAGGTCCCGAAAGCCTCGCCATGTCTCCACAAAACGACGCAGGTTCGACTCCACGAGCAGGTCTGTCTCGAACCCTGGATGCTTCAGGCACATGTCCACGTGGCCGTCCTCGTTGACCAACCAGAACCGTTCGTTCTCCTCTGGAGGATTCGCGAAGTCGAATTCGAGCACTGTTCGGCCCGGCGGCATGGCGTCCGTGTTGAGGCGCAGGTGCATGCTCCAGGCCAGAAAGGCTGAGTCCAGGTCATCCATCGACATATCGCGCGCCCAATGCTGACCCCAGATCGCCATCTTCTCGATGATGTCTTCGAGGTCCTTGCCGGCGGCTGTGGGGTGATAGGTGTAGGTCGATCGATCCGTGCGCTTGCGCCGACGGATGATCCCGGCATCTTCAAGCTCCACCAGGCGCCGCGACAGCATCGAGGGGGAGATCCGCGGGAGTCCACGGCGAATCTCGCTGAAGGTCGTGCACCCATCGACCACCCTGCTGATCACGAGGACCGTCCACCGTTGGCCCAGCAGTTCACTGGCCAGTGCCAGCGGGCAATACTGACCATAGCCTCGCTTCATGGCGCGCCTCGTCGCTAACTACAGATATAGTAGTGGTTTTGCTTTTTCACCCCTCCTAGGTTAGTGATGGCACCCCTCAGAGACAACTCCATCGGAGACAACCATGAACGCCCGTACAGCCGTTGTCCTCCTCGCTCTCGCCCTCGCCCCTGCGAGCAGAGCCGTGTCGGTAGTCCTGCACGCACAGTCTCCTGACATCGTGGTCGAATGGAACGAACTTGTCCTCCAGCTTGCCGAAGCTGAAGACGGATTCCTGACGCTCAAGGGACTACGCACGGCAGCGATGATGCACATCGCCATGCATGACGCCCTCACCAGTATCAGCGGCGGCTACCAGTCCTACGTGTACGAAGCGCTGGAACCGGACGCCAGCCCAGTCGCGGCGGTTGCCCAAGCCGCATTCGCCGTGGCTATCGATCAGTACGCTGATCAGCGAGCGGTGTTAGAAGCCCAACGCGATTCCTGGCTGGCCACGGTGACGCCCGAGGCCGCACGCACGCGTGGCATCGCCCTGGGCAATGCCGCGGCCCAGGCCATCCTCCACCTGCGCGAAAACGATGGTTGGGACCAGGAAGCCGCGTACCAGTGGCACCCCATGGGACCTGGCGTCTATGCTGAATTCAACGAACACAGCGGCACCCCAGAGGGATTCATCTTCGGGGCCGGCTGGGGGGCTGCGCGGCCGTTCGCTCTGGATCAACTCGATGCGTTTCGTGCTCCTCCGCCACCGCCCATTGAGAGTGAGGCGTATACAGAGGCGTACCTGGAGGTGAAAGAGGTGGGCCGGTTCCAGAGCGTTGCCCGGACGGTAGATCAGACGCACCTCGCGCTGTGGTGGAAGGACTTTGCCGAGAACTCCGTGAACCGGCTCGCGCGCGACCTCG
The DNA here is from genome assembly GCA_013003465.1 of Rhodothermaceae bacterium. GTDB lineage: Bacteria > Bacteroidota > Rhodothermia > Rhodothermales > Rubricoccaceae > JABDIZ01. Next base: position 21,220 of record JABDIZ010000295.1, on the reverse strand, counting down.
TCGTGCGCGAGCCGGTGGGCCTCGCCGAGGCCGCACGGCTTTTCGCCTTGCTCAACATCAGCATCTTCGACGCCTACGTCAGCTCCTTCGAGAACAAGTTCCATTACAACCATTGGCGACCGTACACCGCGATCCGCTGGGCCGAGCACGATGGGAATCCCGATACCGCTCCTGAAGCCAACTGGACCAACACGCATCAGCACACCTATGCCTTCCCATCGTACCCCTCCGCACACGGCACCGCCTGCGCGGCTGCGATGACGGCACTCGCCGATACGTTTGGGGACGACTATCCGTTCACCATGACTACTGCCCAGGTCGACCTGGCCGGTCCGTTCTCCGGCAAGATGGAGATGAGGCCCTCGACCCGATCCTTTGATCGGTTTTCAGAGGCCGCGATGGAATGTGCCCTGTCGCGGGTCTACCTCGGCATTCACTTTCGCTATGATTCGATCGAGGGCGTTGAACTCGGCAGCCGAATAGGCCAGTACGTACTCCGCCATCGCCTGATGCCGCTTGCGGAGTAGCACCGGATACCCTGGCGGCCGAGTGGTTGGAACGCCATCGCTACGCGGCAGCAGGCGGAAAGAGCGAATAGACGACCGCGTGCTGTGTTTCTGCACCTGCCGCTTCCTCAACAGCGAGCGCCGTACCGACCGCCTCACGTTCCGCCTGTGCTTCAGCGCGGGTATGCGCAGCGGCCATACGCACCACATCGCGACGAACACGACGGGCGCGGCGACGCGCAGCGCGGCTCAGGATGGCGGCGAGTTGGAGGCGCAACCCTTCGAGGCGGCGCGGCCCGAAACCGTCCAGCGAGGCGAGGCGACCGTCGTTGACGGCCCGCTCCAGCTCGGTCAGCGTAGTCACACCCAGTTCGCGGACGATGCGGCGCGCAAGCGCGTCGCCAAGGCCCGGCACGCTGGCGAGCAGCGCCACCGGATCCGCCGCTTCCATGAGGCGGTCGTGCAGACCCGCCCGCCCGTTCTCGATATACTGCCCGAGGTGCAGCGCCAGGCTGACACCGATGCCGGGCAGTTCTGTGAGCGCGTCGCGCCCGCCCCGGCCGTAGAGCAGCACGAGCGGCTCGTCGTGGTCGCGGATCATGGCCGCGGCCTGGAGATAGGCCTGGAGGCGGTACGGGTTGGGTTCGTTGAGCTTGGTGAGGAGCCCCGCCATCTGTTCGAGCACACTGGCGAGCTCTTCGTTGGTCGGTCCGATCGTCATGACACGAGTCCGTTTGGTGAAGTGAGCTAGTCTACACCGGACGAGTGCCTACGTTATGTCACACCAAAACACCCTGCATCATCCCCTTTCTCGTACCCGTCAGCACCCAAACGCGACCTCTACACGAGACTAAGCTACCAGCCGCTTTATCGACGCCGAGAAGCGTCCCTGCCACGACACGGGCGGCGGGGCTGTAAACACCAGCGGCTCCCGCCGTACGGGGTGCTCGAAGGCGAGTCGGTAGGCGTGCAGGGCGAGGTTGCGGCCGTCGAGTTCGCGGGTGGCGCCGTAGCGGAAGTCGCCGAGGATGGGCGTACCGAGGGCCGCCAGTTGCACGCGCACCTGATGCGCCCGCCCGGTCAGCAGCTTGACCTCGACGAGGGAGAGTCTGCCCTCTTCGCCTAGTGCCTGCCAGCGTAGCACGGCACGTTTGCCCTTGGGATGATCGGCCGACACGATGCGGACGCGACCGTCCTCTTTCAGGAGGTAGTCTTCTCGCTCCCCTGCCCCGCTCATTCGCCCCTCCACGAGCGCGAGGTAGCGCTTCTCGACGCGCCGCTCCCGAAACGCTTTGCTCAGTCGCCCGGCCGCCTTCGAGGTGCGCGCCAACACCATCACGCCGCTCACCGGCCGGTCGAGGCGATGCACGAGACCCAGGAAGACGTTGCCGGGTTTGTCGAATTTCTCCTTGAGGAAGGCCTTGCCCTGCGTGAGCAGGTCGGTGTCACCCGTGCGGTCGGCCTGCGCCAGCAGCCCGGGCGGCTTGACGACGACGAGCAGGTGGTTGTCGAGGTAGAGTACCTCCATCAAGCAGCCATTCAGCCCTCTACAGGGGCCCGTTCTTCAACCCGCTCGCCGAAGAACCAGAGCCCGCCGATCAGCAGGGCCGCCCCAACCGGCATGGCGATCCACCAGGGGAAGCCGTAGGCCGTCGGCAGGGTGCCGAGGAGGAGTGCGACGGTCCCCACCACCATCGCGTAGGGGAGTTGCGTCCGCACGTGGTCGATGTGGTCGCAGGAACAGGCGAGTGAGGAGAGAATGGTGGTGTCGGAGATCGGCGAGCAGTGGTCGCCCCAGACCGCGCCCGCCAGCACGACGGAGACGGTCGAGTAGACAATGTGGCTGTGCTCGGCGAGCGAGTGCGATCCGCTCGCGTCGAGGACGCCCCAGGCGAGCGGAATCACGAGCGGCATCAGGATGCCCATCGTGCCCCACGAGGAGCCCGTCGCGAAGGCCGTGGCGGCAGCCAGAAGGAAGACGATGGCGGGGACGAGGCCCGGCGAGAGGGTATCGGAGAGCAGCGTGACGAGGAAGGGCGCGGTGCCGAGGTCGTCGTTGACGTTGGCGAGTGCCCACGCGAGGAGCAAGATGATGATGGCGAGCAGCATCGAGCGGACGCCCGCGTACCACGCCTCGACCGCCTCGTTGATCGTCAGAATCCGCTGCCCGACCGAGAGCAACACAGCCACCACCACAGCAATCATGGAGCCCCACATCATGGCCGGGTAGGAGTCGGCCTCGCGGATGACCTGATCGAGCGGGAAGGCTGTCGCCCCCGCCTCGGCCAGGGCAGACCGTCCCGTCACGTAGAGCCCACCGAGCACGATGACGACGAGCGTGAGAATGGGCACGGCGGCGTTGAGCCAGCGCTGCGGCTTCCCCTCCGGTGGCGCCAGGGCGTTCGACTCCGCCTCAGCTGCGGCAACCTGCGAATCGGGGTCGAAGAGTTGGCCCGTCTGGCGGGCGCGGCGCTCGGCTTTGAGCATCGGCCCGAAGTCGCGCCGCGAGATGGTCACGGCGAAGACGAAGACGAGGGCGAAGATGGGGTAGAATGAGTACGGGATGGAGTTGAGGAAGACCGAATAGGCCGCCTCGTCGTAGCCCTCGATCTGGCCAATGGCGTCGCCGATAAGCCCGACCTCATAGCCAATCCACGTCGTCACGAGGGCGAGTGAAGCGACGGGCGCAGCGGTCGAGTCGACGAGGTAGGCGAGCTTCTCGCGCGAGATGCGCAGCCGGTCGGTGATGGGCCGCATCGTGCCGCCGACGATGAGCGTGTTGGCGTAGTCGTCGAAGAAGACGGCCACGCCGAGAATGGCCGTCGCGAGTTGGCCGCGCCGCCCGGTCTTCGCCCATCGCGTGACCACGCCCACGATGCCCGCCGTGCCGCCGTTCTTCTGGATGATGCCCACCACCCCGCCGATCATGAGCGAGAAGATGATGATGGCGGCGTGATCCCCGTCGGCCAGTGCCGTGAGGAGGTACGTGTCCACCGTGCGGGCAAGGCCCGTGAAGAGCCCCCAGATGGAACCGGTCACAATCCACGCCCCAACCCAGACACCCGCGAAGAGCGCCACGACGACCTGCCGGAACGCGAGCGCGAGCGCAATCGCCATGAGGGCCGGAAAGATGGACCACCATCCGGCGCTTCCTTCTTCGTCACCCTCTACTTCCGCTATGGCTTCCGCCTCTTGAGCCGCATCGGTCGTTGCTGCGGCTTCGTCGATGACGTCCTCCTGCGGAGCCGTACCGGGCACCTCCCCCTGCAACGTGACCGGTACCTCGGTGGAGATCTGAGGTGTCGCGAGGGAGTCCTGCGCTGCGACGCCCGGCACGGCGAGGAACAGCGCGAATGCAACGAGTATCCACCCCGTCATCCAGAGCGGAGGGAGCCGTAGCGGATGGAGTCGAATGGATCTTTGCTGCAATGAAGCCGCGGAACCGGCAGGGATCCCTCGGCTCGCCATGCTCGCTCGGGATGACATCATAGGGAGTAGCATCAGGTCGTACCGAAAATGCGGTCGCCGGCGTCGCCGAGGCCCGGGCGAATGTAGGCGTTGTCGTCCAACTCCCGGTCGAGCACCGCCGTGTAAACGGGCACATCGGGGTGGTATTCAGCCAGCCGCCGGACGCCCTCGGGGGCGGCCACGAGGCAAACGAAAACGAGGTCGGTTGCACCCCGGCTCTTGAGGTGACTGAGCGCACCCGCCGCCGAGCCGCCCGTCGCCAGCATGGGGTCCACCACGAATACGCGGGCGTCTTTGACCTGGGCGGGGATGTTCGAGTAGTAGTCCACCGGCTTGTGGGTCTGCTCGTCGCGGTACATGCCGAGGTGTCCGACACGCGCCTCAGGCACGAACCGCACGAAGCCGTCCACCAGCCCGAGCCCGGCGCGCAGCACCGGCACCACGACGATCTCTTGCGCCAGCCGGTAGCCGCTCGTGGTCTCCAGCGGTGTCTCGATCTCATGCACGGCGAGCGGGACCTTGCGTAGGGCCTCATAGGCCAGGATCGACGCCGCGTCGTTCATCTTCTCGCGAAAGACGCCGTGCGGCGTCGCCCGGTCTCGGAGGATCGTCAGGTCGCGCTTGAGAAGCGGGTGGTCAACGACGGTCAGCACGGATTCGCGGAGTCAATTGGAGCAGATGGCGACGTTGTCGGGTTGCTGGATCAGATCCAAACGCGTGTGGTCCATCGGGACGATTCGCTCGCCATTGTACAGAAGAACGAGCCCATCGAGGAGAGGCTGCTCATCCAACGCAACCGGCACTTGCATGAAGGTCGCCGAGATCATGCGCTGCGAGATCATCCCACCCGTCGTGCCTTGGAAAAAGCCTCGTTCCCCCCATCGGTCCGAATCCCTCATATCGATCACCGCGATGCGCATCGAATCGGACGGCGTGGGGAGAACAACCACCTCAACAAGCTCAAAGTCAATCCCTGTGGGCTGGCCATTCCATTCGTGGAAATACCCGCGGGCGAGTGCATGACCGAGGCTGTCTAGTGCTGCTTCCACCGTCAATGCTGGCTCCAACCATCCGGGCTGTGGCTCAGCAACCACACAGCGGTCGTCATAATCCGGCGCGGGCGCATACAGAGATACTACTCGCGTGCCGAGCGTATCTGCGGGATGATTCGATTGGGACCGAGCAATTGATTCTGCCGATGACTCCCCAGTCATGCATCCGCCCATCCAAAAGCCCAGCGCAATCCAGCAAAGAAGAGCTGGACCACGCTTGAGCAGCGGATGGTCAACGACGGTGGGCATAGGGCGACAGGCCGCAGCCAGTTAAATCCGGCCTTCGGCCTTGGCGCGCTTGTGGGCCTCCTCGTTCTCGATCCACGGCTTGCGCTCGAAGTAGCTGTCGGTCAGCTTCACGAGCGTGCCTGAGAGCAACAGCAACGCGAGCACGTTCGGGAGCGTCACGAGCGAGAGGGCCACGTCGCCGAGGTCCCAGATCGTTGTCACGGCCAGCACGGCGCCGACGAAGTGCATCACCACGAAAACGGCCTTGAACGGCAGGATGGCTTTGGGCCCGAAGAGGTAGTTGGCGCACCGGTCGCCGTAGTAGCTCCACGAGATCGAGGTCGAGATCGCGAAGAGGACGACCGAGAGCAGGACGATGTAGCGCCCCAGTCCGCCCAACCCGATCGGGGCCAAGCCGCGTTCGAAGCCGAGCGTTGTCAGCGGCGCCGACGTGCGCACCGTGTTGGCGTGGAACGTCTCCACGACATTCCCCTGCGCATCGACGGCCGCGCGTGTGTCCGGGTCGATGGTGCCCGAGAACGGAACCGTCTGCGCCTCATCCACAAAGAGCGTGTCGATGCCGACGTTGAACCGTCCCACGCGGGGGCCGTCGACGATCTGCGCCATGCCTTCGTTGTAGACAAGCGGCTCCGCGCCGCTGTAGGTCGAGAACCCGGTCTCGCGGTCTCCTTCGACGATGGACACATTCGACGCGTCGAGCGTGAAGGTAGCCGGGGCCGTCGCCGAGAAAGCGCCCGTGATGACGAGCACGAGGCCCGTCATGGTGCAGATGACGATGGTGTCGATGAAGGGCTCCAGGAGCGCGACGACGCCCTCAGAGACGGGCTCGTCGGTCTTGGCCGCCGAGTGGGCGATGGGCGCCGAGCCCTGCCCGGCCTCGTTCGAGAAGAGGCCACGTTGCACGCCGTAGAGCATGGTCAGCAGAAACACACCCGCGCCCGTCCCGGCTACACCCGAGACCGGGTTGAATGCCTCGCTGAAAATGGTGGCGAAGGCCCCGGGGATGGCCCCGATGTTCAGGATCAGGATGAGCAGCGCGCCCGCGACGTAGATCGCGGCCATGACGGGGGCGATGATGCTGGTCACGCGCCCGATCCGGCTGATGCCACCGATGATGACGATGCCGACGAGGGTTGCGGTAATGAGGCCGGTGATCCAGGGCGTGATGCCGAACGAGTCGAACACCTGCGTAGCGACCGTGTTGGCCTGCACGGCGTTGCCGGTCATGAACGAGGTGACCATGAGGGCAAAGGCGAAGAACATGGCCACGGGCTTCCACTTGCGCCCGAGCCCGCGCTCGATGTAGTACATCGGGCCGCCCGAAACCGAGCCTTCCCACTTCTTGCCGTCCTTGTCCTCGTGCACGTCGCGGTACTGCTGCGCGAGCGTGACCTCGCTGTATTTGGTCGCCATGCCGAGCAGGGCCGTGACCCACATCCAGAAGAGCGCCCCCGGCCCGCCGATGTGGATCGCCAGCGCCACACCCGCGATGTTGCCCACCCCGACCGTCGCGCTCAACGCCGTAGTAAGCGCCTGAAAGTGGCTCACGTCGCCGGGCTCATCGGGGTCGTCGTACCGCCCCGTGGCGACGGCCATGCCGTGACCCAGGCGCCGGAACTGGATGAACCCCAGGCGGATGGTCAGGAAGAGGCCCGTGCCGAGCAGTCCGACCACGAGGGGCCAGCGGAGCACGTTGTTAATGGCGTCAATAATCTCGGCGAGCAGTTCCATGCGGGTGAGGCGTGGTGGGACGAAAGGATCGAGCGAATATAGAGCCGGGCGAAAAAACCAGCAGGTCACTTTCTGCCGCCGACATGCTCGCCGCTACAACGTCTCCGGGTCTACCTCGACGATGCGGCCCTTGACGAGCGCCAGCGTGCGCGCCGGGAACTCCCGGACGAGGCGGTAGTCGTGCGTCGCCATAAGGAGGGCCATGCCCTGGTTGTTCAGCTTGACGAGCAGCTTCTGAATCTCGTCGGCCACGCGCGGGTCGAGGTTGCCGGTCGGCTCATCGGCCAGCAGTAGGACAGGCTCGTTGACGATGGCGCGGGCGATGCACGCGCGCTGCTTCTCGCCACCCGACATCTCGTGCGGCTTGGCGTGCGCGCGGTGGCTGAGCCCCACGCGGGAGAGCGCCTGCATGACGCGCTCTTTGACCACCCGCCCGCGCTTGCCCGTCGCGTAGAGCGCGAAGGCGACGTTGTCGAACGCGCTCCGGTCGGGCAGAAGTTGGAAATCCTGGAAGACGACGCCGAGCGAGCGGCGCAGGAACGGCACGTCTTTCTTGTTGAGCGTGTCCGAGCGGTAGTGCGCCACGCGGATAATGCCGAAATCGGGCGGCACGTCCATGTAGAGCAGCTTGAGCAGCGTGCTCTTGCCGCTGCCCGTCGGCCCGATGAGGTAGGCCATTTCGCCCTTGTCGAGCGTCAGCGTGAGGTCGCTGGCCACGGGCAGCCGGTCGCCCGACGGAGCGGGGTACGACACGGCGACGTTGCGAAGCTCGACGAGCGGTCCTTCCACTGGAACAGGCGGCTGGCAGAATGCGGAAGGAAGCTACTTCTCTGCGCTCGCTCCCGCTTGCCCCTTCTGCAACACCCAGTGAATCCGCTCCGCCGACGCATCGGCGGGATCGAGCGAGAACCCGTCGTAGGCCGCCACGCGCACAAGCGGCGAGTGGGCGACGAGGTACTCGATCTCGGCCAGTTCGTAGGCCCGCTGCACGTGTGTCTCGCTGAACGTCTGGCCGTCCACTCCAAGGCGGAAGAGCGTCGTGTGCAGGTGCGTCGCCGGGTCGTAGCGGCTGGTGCGGAGGTACTCGAACGCCTCCGTGCGCCCAGCGTCGTCGAAGCCGTCGGGGTGGTTGAGGGAGTTGAGCGGCGTGCTCTGGTCGAAGACGAACAGGCCGCCCGGCTTGAGCGCGCGGTAGACCTGCTCGAACAGTGTGGCGATCTCCGAGGGCTCCAGCACATAGTTGAGGCCGTCGTAGAGCAGCAGCACGGCATCGACCGGCGGCAACGGTGGCAGGTCGCGGAAGTCGGCAGGCGTGAACGTGACGGGGATCTTGGCGGCGCGGGCCTTCCGCTGCGCCACCTTGACCATCGCCTCCGACCCATCGGTGCCACGGTAGGCGAAGGGTCCGTACGCCTGGAGGGCGAGGGCGAGTGAGCCCGTCCCGCAGCCCAGCTCCAGAATCGAGCGCACGGCGCCGTGGTGTTCCATCAGCAATGCGTAGACGTAGTCGGCCCAGGCCTCGTAGTCTACATGCTCCATGACGGTGTCGTAGCCCTCCGCGAGCAACGTATATGGAGCCGCGTTCCGGCTGCCGGCGGTTGGTGGTCCGTCGTCCCTCGTCATGATACTTCCGCCTCCTGCATCCGCCGCTCGGCGATCTCGGCGGCCAGCAAGATCGCCGCGCGCATGGAGTGGGCACGGGCGAGGCCCTGCCCGGCGATGGCGAACGCCGTCCCGTGATCGGGCGAAGTACGGACGATGGGCAAGCCGCCGGTGACGTTGACGCCCGCGCCCATCGCGAGGGCTTTGAAGGGCGCGAGGCCCTGATCGTGGTACATCGCCACGACGGCGTCGAACTGGCGGTCGGCGCGCTGGCCGAAGAACCCGTCGGCGGCAAACGGCCCAGCGACGGAGAAGCCGCGCGCGGTGGCCGCTTCGAGCGCAGGCACGACGACCTCCATGTCCTCGCGCCCGATCACGCCGCCATCGCCTGCGTGCGGGTTGAGGCCGAGCACGGCGATGCGCGGCTCGGCAATCCCGAAGTCGCGGCGCAGCGCCGCGTTCACGGTCGTCAGAGTTTCTATGATGCGCTCCCCCGTGATGAGGCCCGGCACGGCCGAAATCGGCACATGGATTGTGACGAGGCCCACGCGCAAATCGCCCGAGACCAGCAGCATCACGACGCGCTCGGCGCCGGTGCGCGCGGCGAGAAATTCGGTGTGGCCTGGGAAGGCATAGTCCGCGAGCCGTATGGCTTCCTTCGAGATCGGTGCGGTCACCATGCCGTTGTACGTGCCCGCGAGGCAGCCGTCCGCCGCGGCCTCGACAGCGTGCATCGCGGCCCGCCCGCCCTCGGCCGTAATGCGGCCGGGCTCCACGGTTGGGGGAAGCGAGCCGTTGGCTTCCCGCATCTCAAAATCTCGCATTACGTCTACCAAGCCCAATTCCTTGGCCCACCAATCCCAGACGGCCACCGACCCCACGAGCACCGGATGAATACGAACCTGCACGGCCGGGTCCGCCAGCGCCTTGAGCGCCACCTCGGGGCCAATCCCGTTCGGGTCGCCGCTGGTGATGGCGAGCACAGGCCGCTGATCTGAAGAACGAAGGGAAGACAAACCGATGACGCTGATGCTGAGACGCGCGGAAACCTACGACGGCTCATGGGCCAGCTCGTCCAGGACGGCCACGAGCAGCCGTACGCCGAAGCCCGTGCCGCCCGCGGGCCGGTAGCCCTGCGCTTTTTCGAGAAACGACGGCCCGGCGAGGTCCAGGTGTACCCACGGATAGCCCTCCCCCTCGTCATCCTGCGTGAAGTGCTCCAGAAACTTGGCCGCCGTGATGGTCCCCGCCTCGCGCCCGCCGACGTTCTTGAGGTCGGCCACGTCGCTCTCGAGCTGCTTCTTGTAGAAGTCGAACATCGGCAGCGGCGCGACGCGATCACCCGTCGCGTGCCCGGCGCGGAGGAAGCGGCCGAGCCGCTCATCGGCACCCTCCCCTTCGTTGGTCAGCACGGCGCCCACGCGCGAGCCCAGGGCGACGACCTGCGCGCCGGTGAGCGTCGCCACATCCACGACGAGGCGCGGATGGTACCGACGCGCGACGGAGAGCGCATCGGCGAGGAGCATGCGCCCCTCGGCATCCGTGTTGAGGACTTCGACCGTGGCACCTGAGTGCATCCGTACCACATCGCCGGGCACGTAGGCGTCCTCGCCCGGCCGGTTGTCGGTGGATGGGATCAGGGCGACGACGCGTAGCGGCAGGTTCAGGCGCGCGATGGCGACCATCGCGCCGATCACCACCGCGCCGCCCGCCATGTCGGCCTTCATGTGGTCCATCGAGCCCTTGGTGGGCTTGAGCGAGAGCCCACCCGTATCGAAGGTGACGGCCTTGCCGACGAGCACCACGGGCGCTGTGTCCGCCCTGCCCTCAGATGTGTGCTCCAGGACGATGAACGCCGGCGGCGTCGCCGAGCCGCGATTCACGGCGAGCAGGCCACCCAACCCTTCCTCCTTGATTTGGCGTTCGTCCCACACGTCCACGCCGAGGCCTACGGACTCCGCTGCTTCGCGCGCGAGGTCTGCGAGTTGGGTGGCGGTTTTCTCGTCTGGTGAACGGTTGACGAGGTCGCGGGCGAGGGTCGTCGCCTCGGCGCGGATGCGGGCGGACTCGATGGCGGCGCGCTGCGCATCAGCTGCGAGGACGTACACCGCGGACGGCCCCGCCCAGGCCTCGTCCTCAGTCGTCTTGTAGCGTGTATAGCGGTAGGCGCCGAGCAGGAGGCCCTCGACGTACGGCGCGGCCTCCTCGCCCTCGGGCACAACGAGTGCGACGGTCTCGGCGCGGAGGGCCAGCGCCGCCTGCGCGCCTTTGGCGGCGGCCACACGCCGCGCGTCGTCGTCGGCCGCGTCGGCGACGGCCGCCAGCGCAAGGCGCTCGCCTTCCGACCCGTACACCACGACGACGCTCTTCGTCTCCAGGGCATCGGCGACGGCCTGTTGCGGCACGCGCGATCGCCATGCCTCCGGCACGACTCCGCCCACGAGAGGAACGAAAATGAGGTCCGCGGACGCCGTATCGGCAGCAAGGGAGACGGTCATGGGTGATGGGTAGGGGTTAGGGTTTCTGGTTGAAGAGCGCAGCGAGCTTCGCGATGTCGTCCTCGGAGGCCTCGCCTTCGTCCGCGCCGGGCACGACGGCCACGTGCCGCGGCGCCTTGTCCACGACTTCCTTCATGACGTGATGTAGCGGCTTGCCCGTGACGTAGGCACCCGACGCATTCGTGTGCCCGCCCCCACCAAACTTCGCTGCCCATGCGTTGATCGGGCAGTCGCCCTTCGAGCGGAACGAGAGCTTGATGCCGCTCGGCGTTTCGAGGCCGATCACGGCCGCGATGACCCCGTCGAGCGCCAGGGCATACTGGATGAGACCCTCGGTTTCGTCGAAGTAGGCGCCGGTCTCGCGCAGCATCGCCTGCGTGACGTGCATGGAGGCTAGCCGCCCGGCGTAGTGCGTAGCGATGGTGTCGAGCGCGCGCGCCAGCAGGCGGAGGCCCTCGCGCGAGCGCCCGTCATAGACCGCAATGTGGATGGGCTCGGGCGTGATGCCGCCGCGCGCCAGCACGTCGGCGATGATGCGATGCGTGCGCGGCGTGGTGGCGCTATAGCGGAACGAGCCAGTGTCGGTCACGATGGCTGTGTAGAGCGCCGTTGCGATGGCTGCGTCAACGAGGCTCGGGTCGTGCCCGGCGATGAGGTCGTAGACGAGTTCGCCCGTCGCGGCAGAGTTCGTATCCACGCAGGTGATGTCGAACCCGTCCTCGGGGCCGGGGTGGTGGTCGAGGAGCATCGAGGTGGCCGTACTGCCTTTGAGGAGGTTGGCTGGCGCCCCCACGCGGTGGAGTTGCCCGGTATCGAGCACAAGCACCACATCGGCTTCAGCCACGGCCTTGGCTTGCTTGAGATTGCCCTCCTGATAGACCTGAACCAAGCCTTTCGGCTGCTCGTCGGCCAGCCAGCTCAGCACGCGCGGCTCGGCGTCGGCGTTGAGGATCATCACCTCCTTGCCGAGCGCCCGCAGGAAGCGTGCGACCGCGATCTCGGAGCCGAGGGCGTCCCCATCGGGGCGGATGTGCGTGGTGAGCACGACTCGCTCGGCGGCGAGCAGCGTATCGCGGAGTGTATCGAGGGAATCTGGCGCAGTCATGCCGACAGGGTGGGGCGAAGGGGCTCCTAAACGGCCGAAGTGCCGCACAGTTCGCGAAGACTCGGCCGGTACGAAAACAGGGGCACGGCGGTCCGTGCCCCTGCAAAGGATAGCGTAGCGCGGCTGAACCAGGAGCCGGTCTATGAAGATGCTGAAGGGCTGCAAACGACTGCCAAGAACGCGCTCGGCGTTGCGCTGCATCGCCGATGCTCAGGCCTCGGCTGCTTCATGCGCCTGGATCGCGCTCTTCTCGCTCGTTTTCACCCTGCTTCAGAACTCCACAGGCAGGCTCTCAGCGGAGCCCTTCGAGTTCGCGCACCGGCGCGTCGTCCATCGCGTTCTGGATCTGGTCGCGGCTCATGTTGTAGCCCCGCCCTTCGACCCAAAACCCGTTCACGATGAAGCTCAGCTCGCCCGAGTTCGAATTCGAGTTGTACTTCTCGTAGCCGCGATGGCCCCGGTAGGTCATCGTGCGCTCGATCTCCGAATCGGATTCTCGGTCAATCTCGGCATTCATCCACATAGCTCCGAAGGCCATAAAGGGCACACCGGCCATGTCGGTCACCTTGTACTCGAAGCGGCTTTCGCCGTCGCGGAACTCGGCCTCGGCGTGCGTGACGGTCATGCCCATCGCGCCTTCGCGGGCGCTGCTGATATTGGTGCGCTCCATGCCGCCCATCGACTCCGGCACCGTGTTGCGAAGCGCTTCGCGTTCGACCGGTTCAAGATCCGCGTTATCGGCGTTGGCACCGAGCGCTCCGCCGAGCGCCTCGCCGAATCCTTCCATGGCCTCTGCCATCTCGTTGCCGGTGGCTTCGCCCATGCGCTCAGCGGCCTCGCTCAGTTCTTCGGCGGCCTCTTCCAGCTCCGCAGCACGGCGCTCTTCCTCGCTGACGCCGCAACCGCCGCAGCCGCTGAAGGCGGAGAGGAGGGCCACGCTCAGCAGCCCGGTCAATACGGTTCGTTTCATGGTGTGTCTAAAGGGATTGAGTGAGTAAAGATCGGTTTAGTATACGGGAACGGGAACGATTGGGCGTCACCCGTTCATGCTAGCTTGCGCGTTGCTTCGTCTTCCTCGTTATGCCCACCGTCGCTCTCGAATCCACGGTCATCGCCCACGGTCTGCCCTACCCGGAGAACGAGCAGGCCGCCCTCCGGCTCGAAGCGGCGGTCTGCGCGGAAGGCGCTACCCCCCATACCCTCGGGCTGATTGGCGGCGAGGTCGTCGTCGGGCTGGATGCGGACCAGATCCGGCACCTCGCTACGGCCGAGGGCGTGCGCAAGGCGAGTCTCCGCGACCTGCCCCTCGTGGCGGCGCAGGGGCTCGACGGCGCCACGACGGTCGCAGCGACGATGCACCTGGCCCATCGCGCCGGACTGCGCGTGTTCGCGACGGGCGGCATCGGCGGCGTCCACCGCACAGCGCCGGGCGAGGCTACCTGGGACGTAAGTGCCGACCTGACGGCGCTCGGGCGGTATCCGCTGGTTGTCGTCTGTGCCGGGGCGAAAGCCATCCTCGACCTTCGAGCCACCCGCGAGGCCCTGGAGACGCAGGGCGTCACGGTCGTGGGCTACGGCACGGACGAGATGCCTGCGTTTTACTCGGCCACCAGCGGCCTGCCGGTGGATGTGCGTTGCGACACGCCCGCCGAGGTCGCGGCGCTGGCCCGTGCGCGCGATGCCCTCGGACTGCCACAAGCCCTGCTCGTCACGGTCCCGCCGCCTGCAGAGGCCGCCGTTCCCGTCGCTGAAATCGAGCCGGTCATCGCCGAGGCCGTCGCTGAAATGGAAGCGCTGGGGTTGCGCTCGGGCGCCGTGACGCCGTTTCTGTTGCGCCGCCTCGGCGCGCTCACCCACGGCCGCAGCCTCGACACCAACCTCGCGCTGCTGGAGCAGAACGCGCGGATCGCAGCGCAGATCGCCGTGGCTCTCGCGGGCTGACACGAAACCTCCTGCGGCATCCCCCGTTTGGACCGTCGTGCTGCCTCGCCTCGCTCGATACCGTCCTGCTGCTGTGCTCGCTCTGTTCGGGCTGCTGCTAAGTGCCTTCGCGGTGGCTCCGCCTCCATGCGAAACGGAGGCCCCCGTCCCGTGCGAGGAACAGCCGCAACACGGTCCAATGCCGAGCGACAACGCCGACCGCATGGCGATGCACCACGAAGCGCCTGCGCCAAATGAGGTGCCGCTTCCAGGCCCCGCTTCGTCGGTCGGCATGCCCTGTTGCGTAATCAGCGCAACCGCGGCTTCCCGCACCGAGGCTGCCACGACGCTGGTGATGCTTGCGGTGGTTGCCCACCCGGAGAGGTTGGCCTCGGCGCCCGTCTCCCCGCTGGCCCCGTCGTCCGACGCCTCGCCGCCGGGCCGATCTATCCCGTTGCATATCGCACTCGGCCGCTTCCTGATCTGATCGGTGGCCCGGCAGCGTTGTCTGCCGTCACCCGGCTCTGTGGTTGAGCCGCCGTCGTGCACGTCCCCCCTCGGGTGACGTGTGGCCTTCTGGTACGCCCCCTCCGATCAGGTTATGCATCGCTTTCTGCTGGCCTCGGCGCTCCTCCTCGCCGGATGCGCCGTCTCGAACCTCGCCGTCGCACCTGCCCACCACCCGGCCTCCGCAACGGCCCCCACGCCCCCGTTCTCCACCGACCTCTCGGCGCTCCCTCCAGCATCGCAACCCGATCTCCCCGCACCGCTCCGGCCTGACAACGAGCCGCCGACCGGGGTGATCGGAAGGGATCACGGTCAGGGAGATCACGAGCAGAGCAGTCGGAGCACCGCGCCGGGCGACCTCTCGAACGTGCTCGACGCCTACCTCGCTCTTCAGGAAGCCCTGGCTTCGGATCAGTTCGACGGCCTCGCCGCGCAGGCCCAGGCCTTCGATGATGCCGTCGTCGTACTCATCGCTGCGCCGCCGGAGGGCGACCCGCATTTCTGGCACAGCCAGATGGCCGACACGGACGCGGTGCGCATCCACACCCACGCACTCGCTGAGGCCCCCGACCTTGCCACCGCCCGCCGGGCCTTCGGCGAGCTCAGCCTTCCGTTCGTTGAACTCGTCCAGGTCCTAGGCGTGCCTGCGCGCTACAGGCTCGTTCGGTTCACGTGCGGCATGGCCGACGCACCCGAAGGCGGCGTCTGGCTCCAGCGCGGGGACGACGCGCAAAACCCGTTCTTCGGCATAGCTATGCCAACATGCGGCACAAGCGAGGGCGCGCTCCCGGCCTCTGGCGAGCACATGCAGGAGGGACATGATGGGCACTGATTCCCTCCGTCTGCTGGCTCTCCTTCTCGGCGCGGTTGCCTTCACGGGCTGTGCGACGGTCCAGCCCCAGCGCGCCTTCGACGACCTCGGCGCGACGCTCAACGGGCGCACCGAGGCACGCGTCGTCTGGCGCACGGGCGCCACCGAGGACAGTGCGGCCGACCATGCCATCGACAGCCTCCTCGCCATGCCGCTGATACCTGAGGCGGCCGTGCAGGTCGCGCTCCTCAACAACCGTCGCCTCCAGGCGACCTATGAAGACCTCGGCGTGGCGCAGGCAGATCTCGTCCAGGCGGGATTGCTTTCCAATCCTGTCTTCGGCGGGGGCGCGCTGTGGCCGCTCGAAGAGCGCGGCGCGCCGGACCTCCGGTTCACGGTCGCCTTCGAGTTTTTGGACGTGTTTTACCTGCCGCTCCGCCGCCGGATCGCGCGGAGCGCCTACGAAGCGACCCGCCTCCGTGTGGCCGAGACGGTGCTCGGTTTCGCCGCCCAGACGCGCACGGCGTTCGTCGGCGCCCAGGCCGACGCTGCGCGCCTTGCCCTCCAGCACGTGGTCGTCGCAAACGCCGAGGCGACGTACAACGCGGCCCTGCTGCTGCGCGAGGCGGGCAACATCCCGGCCGTGGACCTCCTCGCCGAGCAGGCCCGCTTCGAGCAGGCCCGCCTCGACCTCGTGCGTGCCGAGGCGCAGGCCGTCGAGAGCCGCGAAGCCCTCGCGCGCCGCATGGGTGTCTTCGGCGACGACGCAGCCTTCGCGCTGGCGGGCACCCTCCCGCCTGTGCCCGTGGACGAGCGCCCCGAGGCGGACCTTGAAGCCCGCGCCGTCGAGGCCAGCCTCGCGCTCGCGGCCGCGCGGCAGGACATCCTGACGCTCGGCGCTCGCCTCGGTCTCGAACGGCCGGAGTCGCTCTTACCTGAACTGGAGATTGGCGGCGAGCTCGAACGCGAGGGCGGGGAATGGGAGGCCGGTCCCGAGATCGAGGTCGTCCTTCCGCTCTTCGACCAGGGGCAGGCGCGCCTCGCCCGCCTCCGCGCCGAACTGCGCCGGAAGCAGGCCGTCTACTACGCCCTCGGCGTCGAGGTGCGCTCGGCGGCCCGGCTGCTGGCGGCCCGGCTCGCCGCCGCCCACACGACGGCGCGCCAGTACCAGACGGTCGTGCTCCCGCTCCGGGCCGAGTTGACGGCGCAGACGCTCCGCCAGTACAACGCCATGCAGACGGGTGTCTTTGGCCTCCTGATGGCGCAGCAGGAAGAGGTGCAGGCGAGCCGCCGCTATCTCGCCGCCCTCGCCGCCTACTGGACCGCGCGCACCGACCTCGCCCTCCTCCTCCAAGGCGGCATGCCCGACCTCGACGCGGGCATGCTTTCTACGCTCTCCGGCGGCGGCGCACCCGCGCGCGACGCCGGCCACTAAACCCCCTCCCTGCGATGTCTACGTTTTCTCGCCGCGACTGGCTCAAGGCCAGTGCCCTCGGTCTCGGCGGTGCTGCCCTCGGGGCCGCCCGCCGCGTGGCCGCCCTCCCCGTCACCGCCGATCCCCAGGCGATCCAACGCCCGTCGGCCTCCGCTCGCACCCTCGCTTTCGCCGACCGCGACCTCTCGATGCGGTGGGAGGGCGAGCGGCCCGCCCGCGTCTACACGCCCAACGGCTCATCCATCACCGGCCGCCGCGCGAGCGACGGCGCGTGGGTCTACGAGATGACCGTCGAGGAGGTCCAGCACGCGTTCGCGCCCGGCCTGACGGCCACGTGCTGGGGCTACAACGGCCAGGTCCATGGCCCCACCTTCGAGGGCGTCGAGGGCGATCAGGTGCGCATCTACGTCACCAACCGGCTCGGCGTGGCGACGACGGTGCACTGGCACGGCGTCTTCCTACCGAGTGGGATGGACGGCGTGGGTGGTCTCAGCCAGCCCGTCATCCCGCCCGGCGAGACGTTCGTCTACGAGTTCCCGCTCGCCCAGCACGGGACGTTCATGTACCACGCGCACCACGACGAGATGACGCAGATCGCGCTCGGCCTGACGGGCCTCTTCATCATCCACCCCCGGGAGGAGCGCACGCGCGTCGACCGCGACGTCGCCATCCTGCTCCACGAGTGGTTCGTGGCGCCGGGCACGAGCCGCCCTGACCCCAACGAGATGAGCGACTTCAACATCCTCACGATGAACGCGAAGGCGTTCCCCGGCACCGACCCGCTCGTCGTCGGCCACAACGACCGGGTGCGGATCCGCTTCGGCAACCTCTCGCCGATGGACCACCACCCGATTCACCTCCACGGTCATGCCTGGCACCTCGTCGCCACCGATGGCGGCGCGATTCCGCCCGCCGGGCAATGGCCCGAAACGACCGTCCTCGTCCCCGTCGGCAGCACGCGCACCGTCGAGTTCGTCGCCGATGCCCTCGGCGACTGGGCCATGCACTGCCATATGACGCACCACGTCATGAACCAGATGGGCCACGAGATCCCCAACACGACCGGCGTCGACAGCCGCGCCCTCGACCGCGACGTGCAGCCGCTCCTGCCCGGCTACACGACGATGGGCGAGCACGGGATGGACGAGATGGGCGCGCACGTCGAGATGGGGCACATGCCCGTGCCGGAGAACTCGATCCCGATGGTGGGCGCGATGGGCCCGTTTGGCTACATCACGATGGGCGGGATGTACACGAACCTGCTGGTCCGCGAGAAGCCCGTCGACTACGACCGCTTCCCTGGCTGGTACGACCACCCGCCCGGCACCGTCGCCCACCGCGTCACGCCCGCCGAGGCCGCCCGCGACGGCATCACCCTCTCCTGACCATGCGCCTCCTGGACTGCGCCCACCGACCCGCCTGACGCTTCATGCCGTTCGTCTACCCCGTTCTCGGAAGCCTCGTCCTTCTCACCGTCGTCGTCGACATCGTGTGGAGTACGCTCTCGGCGGCCGGGGGCGGGCCGCTCTCCCGCCGCCTGGGCCGGCTCGTCTGGGTCGCCTCCGGGCGGTTCGCCGGGGCGGGGCCGCTCGTGCTCGTGGCAACCGCCGTGCTCTGGATCGGGCTGCTCTGGGCGGGCTGGACGCTCATCTTCCTCGCTGCGCCCGAGGCGGCCGTCGCCGCCTCGTCGGGCGAACCGGCCGACTTCTGGTCGCGCGTCTACTACGCCGGCTACACCGTCATCACGCTCGGGCTGGGCGACTACGTGCCGAGCACGCCGCTCTGGCAGCAGCTTGCCGTGCTCTCGGCGGCCGCGGGCCTCGTGTTCATCACGCTCGGCGTCACCTACTACACGGCCGTCCTCTCCGCGGCGGTCCAGATGCAACAGCTGGCCGCCATGGTCCGCGCCCTCGGCGACTCGCCCGGCGCCATCGTGGCCGGGGCGTGGGACGGCGACGGCTTCAACGGGATGGCGAGCGTGCTCACGACGCTGGCCTCTCACTTCGCGCTACACGCCCGCCGCCACCTCGCCTACCCGGTCCTCCACTACTTCCGGGAGTCCGACCCGCAGGACGCCTTCGCGGTGCAGGCGGCTCGTCTCGGCGAGGCACTCTACCTCCTCGATCACGCCGTCGCGGCGGAGCACCGGCCGCCGTCGGGCCCGCTGCGGCTCGCCTGCGGCAGCCTCCAGGATTTCCTCCGCACCCTCCACGGCAGCTTCGTCGAACCCGCCGAGGAGGCACCCCCCACCCCCGACCTCGCGCCGCTCCACGCGGCGGGCGTCCCCCTGGCCTCCGAGGTCCGCCTCGACGCCGTCCGCGACGAGCGGCGGCTACTCCTCGCCCTCGTCCGCGACAGCCGCTACCGCTGGGCGGACGTTTCGGGGGCAAATTGATCCGCTCTCCCTTCGTCAGCCTTCCTACTCACCATCCCTCCACCTGCCATGTCCCGAACCCACGTAGCGAACCCATCCCTCTGGCTGGCGACCACGCCAGACACCGACTACCCGGCGCTCGGCGCGAACGACTCGCTTGAGGTCGACGTCGCCGTCATCGG
Source organism: Rhodothermaceae bacterium (assembly GCA_013003465.1). Classification (GTDB taxonomy): domain Bacteria; phylum Bacteroidota; class Rhodothermia; order Rhodothermales; family Rubricoccaceae; genus JABDIZ01. The sequence goes on along the minus strand of JABDIZ010000295.1, from coordinate 1,780 downwards.
CGCCGGCATCACGGGGCTCACGACCGCCCTCCTCCTCAAGCGCGCGGGCGCCCGCGTCGCCCTCGTCGAGGCCGGCCGTGTGTGCGCCGGCGTCACGGCCTACACCACGGGGAAGGTGTCCTCGCTCCACGGCCTCACCTACCGCTCACTCCGCGCGTCGTTTGGCGACGAGACCGCCCGGATCTACGGCGAAGCCAACGAGGCCGCCATCGCCCTGGTCGAGACCCTCATCGATGAGCTTGGGATCGAGTGCGGGTGGGCGCGGGGCCCGGCCTACACCTACACGGCCGACGAGAAGACGCTCCGCAAGGTCGAGGAGGAGGTCGAGGCCGCGCAGGCGGCTGGGCTCCCCGCCTCGTTCACGACCGAGACGGAGTTGCCGTTCGACGTGCTCGGGGCCGTCCGCTTCGAAGACCAGGCGCAGTTCCACGCGCGCAAGTACGGGCTGGCCCTTGCGGCGGCCGTTGAGGGCGACGGCTCCCGCGTACTGGAGCGCACCCGCATCGTCCACGTGAGCGCGGCCGAGAAGACGTGCACGGCCGAGAACGGCGGCACGGTGAAGGCGGACCAGATCGTCCTCGCCACCCACCTCCCCATCATGGGTCGGGGCGGCTTCTTCGCCAAGACCTCGCCGTCGCGCTCCTACCTCCTGGCAGCCGAGGTGGACGAGGACGCACCCGAGGGGATGTACCTCGGCGTGGGGCCCGAGACCCGGACGCTGCGCGCTGCCGAGGGCGGCCGCTACCTCGTCCTCGGTGGCGCGAGCCACAAGACGGGGCAGGAGCCCGACACGCCCGCGTGCTATACGGCCATTGAGGACTGGGCGCGCGCGCACTACACCGTCCGCACCGTCGCCTACCGCTGGAGTGCCCACGACTACGTCCCGGTGGATGGCCTCCCCTACGTCGGGCGCCTCCCGCTCTCCGTCGACCGGGTGTGGCTGGCGACAGGCTACAACAAGTGGGGGCTGACGAACGGGACCGTCGCCGCCTCGATCATCACCGACGGCATCGGGGGGACGCCGAGCCCATGGGCCGACACGTTCGACGCGAACCGGCTCGACGTGCTGCCCTCGGCCAAGAAGTTCATCGAGGAGAACCTCAACGTGGCCACCCGCTTCGTCGGCGATCGGATCCGGCACCTCGACGGCAAACCCCTCGACGCGCTGGGGCTCGACGAGGGCGCCGTCGTGGAACTCAACGGCGAGCGCATCGGCGCGTACCGCGACGCCGAGGGCGATCTCCACGGCGTCGGGCTCACCTGCACCCACCTCGGCTGCCATGTGACCTGGAACCCGGCCGAGCGCTCGTGGGACTGCCCCTGCCACGGCTCGCGCTTCGGCGTGGATGGCCGCGTGCTCCACGGCCCGGCTCTCCAACCGCTTGAGCAGAAACCCCTCGACGCAAACTGACTTGGCCCCGGCCAGGCCTCCGTCTGCTATGAAATACGCCCTCCCCGTCGTCGCGACGCTCGCCGCCTTCGCGCTGCTCGCCCTGCTCTTCCCCTACACGGGGCTCTACGACGTCTCGGCGGCTGCGGGCCACACCAGCCTGGAGGCGTGGTACCTCAGCACGCTGTCGCGGCGCTCGATCCAGGCCCGGGCCGGCGACGTGGCCGTGCCCGCCGGCCTGTCCGACTCGGCGGCGGTGGCGCGCGGCGCGGTGGCGTATGCGCAGATGTGCCAGACCTGCCACGGCGGGCCGGGCGCCGCGCGCAGTGTGACGGGCGAGGGCTTGACCCCTACGCCGCCGCGCCTTAGTGAGGCCGCCGACCGCTGGGC